>CANPGX010000144.1 GCA_947573745.1 uncultured Erysipelotrichaceae bacterium
CTTCTTCGATGGCTTCATAGACGGTCTCTAAGGCATAAGATAAACAAAAGGTACCTATGATATCATGATGGTGTTCTAAAAGATAACTTTGTTTTAATAAAATATCTTGATAGATGCTCTCTTCATTAGGATAGCCATCTTGCCATTGGTCGATACCTTGTTTTTTAAAATATACTTTAGCTTCATTGATCAATTTCATGATCATGGGAATATCTTGTGGTGTTGATCGTCTAATTTTCATGATGTACCTCCATAGTAATCTATGAGTAACTCAACGAAATACTGATAACTTTGTGTACCTAATGTTTGTTGGTTGAGTTTTAAATAAGTATCATTGATTTGTTCGTGGATATCTTTTAATGATGTATTGAATTTTTGCCAATAGAGGGCTTGGTCTTGGAGATCCTGTTTAGCATGATCGGGCAATTGTTGATAAATGGCTTGATACATTTCAACATCTCCAGATTGAAGCAAAGCATTTAAGCAATAAGACAGTGCTTCAAGTTCACCACTATATTTGATCAGGGCATGAGAGGAGTGATGACACGCTAGATAAGCAATAAAGTTGGCTTCTTCCTCTTGCATAAAACCACGTAAATGAGAGAGTTCATGACAGAGTGTAAAAGGAACTTCTTCTAAAAGCATATCTTGGTTATAATTGGCTTCCACAGGCCACGGTGTGAAGATTCCTGAGATGTAGAGATAACTTAAACCTTTTGAGAAAAAAACAGGTTTCACGCGAGGATAGAATCCTTTAAGTGAGGGATAAGTCAAAGAGAGTTGAGTCATAGCTTCTCGACAATGATCTTGAACATGTTGAATGTCAAAATCGTTAATGTCGATAGATTGAATTTCTTTTAATATTTTTTCAGTTATCAAGATGAGATTTTGTTTTGAAGAAGGCACATCTTGAAGCTGAATGCAAGTGGCAAAAGAATCACGATGGTAATTAATACCACATAAAAGCATAAAAGTAATCCATAAAATAGAGGATACATAAAAGATGCAATAACATTTTTGAATATATTTTTTCTTATCTTTTTTGAAAATGTCATAAATGAGTTGAACGATAAAAAGAATGAAAAAAATAATAAAAATATAAAATATCCATTCAAAGATAGAGAATGGGAAAAGATCACTACAGTGACTTAAAAGATAAGAAAAAAATGGATATATGTGAAAACCGTAGAAATTTGATAAGTTTTTATTTGAACTGATTAAAAATAGACATACTATAATGAACACGATGATTTTAATGGAAGGTTTTATTTTTTTGATTGTAGACATACATCGACCTTCTTTCTGTATAGGTTCATTTTACAAAAAGAAACATAAAAAAACAATAAGATTAGGAAGTATTTGACATGAAGAATGAAAGAGCATATGATTTAAAAGTAGGTGATCAAAATGAAATTTAATATTAGAACAGACTCTAGAAAAATTAAAAAAGGAGATATTTTTGTGGCCTTAAAAATGGTTAACGGAGATGGTCACGATTACATAGAACAAGCTATTCAAAATGGTGCTGCGATGATTGTTGCCACACATGGCGATTATTCAGTCAAAACGGTGATCGTTGAGGATACGCGACAATACTTGATTGATTATCTAGAGAGTCATTATAAAAAATATATTGATGAAATGTGTCTGATTGCATTTACAGGAACCAATGGTAAATCGACATCGGTGCATTTAATTTATCAAGCATTAAATCAGTTAGGGATTCCTTGTGCTAGTATCGGTACCGTTGGTTTCTTTATGAAAGAAGGAAAGCGACGTTATCTTGCCAATACTTCGCCAGATATTGGTGAAATGTATGAATTATTGATGGAAGCCTATGAAGAAGGTTATCGTCATGTAGCGATAGAAGCAAGTAGTCATGGATTTGGGTTGGATCGTCTTCATGGTTTGACCTATGATTACGCCACTTTTTCTAATTTAACACGTGATCATTTAGATTTTCATAAAACATTTGAAAATTATGCAGCTTGTAAACGACAATTGTTTGAACGTTTGAAACCTCATGGATTATCGATGATCAATGCAGATGATCCATATCATCAACAATTTGTGTTAGAGAAGAACCGTCATATCACTTTTGGATTTGAAAACGGGGATGTTCGTGTTGTAGATTTTAATATGGATATGCATGGAACCCATTTTACATTAAAGTTAGATCAGCAAGAAATAGATTTTTTTACACCCATATTAGGACGATATAATGTGTCTAATTTGATTCCAATCATATTGATTCTTAAAGATATGGGGATAGCGATGGAGAAGATCCAAACATTGATCCCTACTTTAGAGGCGCCTGATGGACGTATTGAATGTATCCTTTTTGGTACCAATCATATTGTGATAGATTATGCTCATACACCAGATGGTATGGAAAAAGTCATCACAACCGTGAATGAATTGACAAAAGGAAATACATATGTTGTGTTTTGTTGTAGAGGGAATAGAGATCGTCCAAAGCGTCCGATGATGATGAAAGTAGCTACCGATCTTACAAAGTTTGCTATTGTCACAAGAGATAATTTTTTTGGTGAATCTTTAGAACATGTTGTAGAAGATATGTTGGTAGGAAATACGAATACCAATTATGAAGTTTGTTTAGATCGTAAAGAGGCTATTCATAAAGGTATCGATCTTTTAGAAGATCAAGATAGTTTGTTAGTTTTAGGAAAAGGACATGAGGATTATTTATATCTTCCCAATGGACAAAAAATTCATTTTTATGATAAAGAAGTGATCATGGAATATTTAAAAGAAAAAGAGGGAAAGAAAATTGCTCAATAAGCAAAACGAATATTCTTTAGAAATTTAATGACAATAATATTTTCTTGTGATAAAATGAACGTATAAATATGGGAGGTAAAAATGATGTATAAAATTTTATTATGTTGTTCTTCAGCACTAACAACAAGTATGTTAGTTGCAAATTTAAAAAGAGAATGTGATAATCAAAATATTGAAGCTATGATTTGGGCAGTAGGTGAAACAGGTGTGTCTATGTCTTGGCCTGATGCAGATATTGTTTTATTAGCGCCACAGATTCGTTATTTTAAAGATTTAATTGAGAAAGAAGTTAATGGTCAAATTCCTGTACAAGTCATTGACGGTATGGATTTTTCAACGCTGAATGCTAAAAATATTTTGAAACAAGCGATTACAGCCATTGAAGCGAATAAATCAGGGAAATAGTGCTTACGCACTATTTTTTTTGCATAAATCATCATGTTTTTCATACATATGAATGTAGGAGGGAAACAGGATGCAAAGATTATTATTAGAGAAAATGATTGATTTAAATCATGAATTAAAGAAATTGATTTCAATTTCTGTTGATGAATCCATTAATTATAAGATGGAAAATGAGGGAATGCGTGCTTTAGGACATATTGATATTAAGGGAAGTTATGAGACAGAGAAAAAATCAGATCACTTCTTAGAAACATTGGATATTGATGTATTAGCACCTTATGATAAGGTTGTCGATCGTCAGGATTTTAATATCAAGGTAGAAGATTTTGATTATTCCATTAAACAGGGCAATATCTTTATTGTTGTGAAAGCATATGTTTATGGTGTACAAAGTGATGATGATAAACGTATTGAAGATCCTAGTTTATCAAGAGAAGAAGTGGTAGAAGATGTTGTTGAACAAGAACTAGTTGATGAAATTGAAAAAATTATGCAACGTCATACAGAGGATAGCGTAGAAGTCGCTTCTAAGGAAGAAGTTGTAGAGAATAAATCTGTTGAAGTGAAACAGGATGAAGAAGTATCATCAAAGCCACAAGAAACATTGGATCTTTATACACAAGAAGAAA
>CANPGX010000145.1 GCA_947573745.1 uncultured Erysipelotrichaceae bacterium
AGACCTTTGAACTCTCAAGTCGACTTATTACCTCGTGTTCATGGTTCTGCGTTATTTACGCGTGGAGAAACACAAGTTATGTCAATATGTACATTAGGTGCTGTAGGAGAACATCAAATTATTGATGGATTAGGATTAGAAGAAACAAAACGTTTTATGCATCATTATAATTTTCCACCTTATTCAGTAGGTGAAACGGGAAGAATGGGAGCACCTGGTCGTCGTGAAATCGGACATGGTGCTTTAGGAGAAAGAGCTTTAGCACAAGTGATTCCACCAGTAGAAGAATTCCCATATACGATTCGTTTAGTTTCTGAAGTCTTAGAGTCCAATGGTTCAAGTTCCCAAGCTTCTATTTGTGCTTCAAGTATGGCTTTAATGGCTGCTGGTGTACCTATTTCTAGCCCTGTAGCAGGTATTGCCATGGGTCTTGTTAAAAAAGGTGATGATTATACAATTTTAACAGATATTCAAGGTATGGAAGATCATCTTGGTGATATGGATTTTAAAGTAGCTGGTACAGCTAAAGGTATCTGTGCTTTACAAATGGATATCAAAATTGATGGCATTACCAAAGAAATTTTACAAGAAGCTTTAGAGCAGGCACGTATTGGTCGTGCAACGATTATGGAAAATATGATGGGAGCTATTTCTGAAGTGCGTTCTGAAATTTCTCAATATGCACCAAAGATTTATCAAATGCGTATTGATCCTGATCAAATTAAAGACGTTATTGGTCCTGGTGGTAAGATGATCAATGAAATTATTGAAAAATCAGATGATGTGAAGATAGATATTGAACAAGATGGACGTGTTGTGATTTACCATATGAATAAAGAGGCTATCATGAAAGCTGCTCAAATGATTGAAAATATTACGCGTAGAGCAAAAGTAGGAGAGGTTTATGACGGCAAAGTTGTACGTTTAGAAAAATATGGTGCCTTTGTGCAATTATTTGAAGGTACGGATGGTCTATTACACGTTTCACAAATTGCTCATGAACGTGTTGCTAATCCTTCTGATGTTTTGAAACTGGGAGATATCATTAAAGTCAAAGTTACCGAGATTGATGAAAAAGGTCGTGTTAATGTTTCAAGAAAAGCATTGTTACCTAAACCTGTGAAACCTAAAGAAGAAAAAAAGTCTGAAGAACATCATGACGCTTAATTTAATTCTAGCGAGTGAGTCACCAAGACGCCATGCACTTTTAAAACAGGCGCATATACCCTTTACGGTTGTTTCTAAACATATCGAAGAAGTGATGGATATGCAATTACCTTTACAACAGTGTCTTGAGAAACTAGCTTTTCAAAAGGCAAATGCTGTTTTTGCTGATTATCCAGATGATTTGATATTAGGTGCAGATACGATTGTTTACTTAAATGGACAGATCTTACAAAAACCTGTGGATAGAGAAGATGCTTCAAATATGCTACATGCCCTGTCTAATCAAAAACATGTTGTTTATACAGCTGTCTGTTTATTATCACGACATAAAAAAATAACTTTTGTTGAAAAAACATATGTTTATTTTAAGTTGTTGAGTGAAAAGGTTATTCAGGATTACTTGATGAGTGGGGAATGGGTAGATAAAGCTGGAGCCTATGCTATTCAAGGTCAGGCAAGTGTTTTTGTAGATCATATTGAAGGTGATCTTCATAATGTTATAGGATTACCATTAGATACTGTCATAGAAAAGTTAAAAGAGTTTAAAGAAATAGTGGCATAACTATTTCTTTTTTTATGTGGTCCTTTATAATAGAAGTGGGATATTAACAAGTGTTAGAAAGGATATGATGATATTTTTATTAGGAAGTAGTTTTTATTCTTTTCTTTTTGTCCTTGTTTTACGTCTTCAACGCCATGAAGATTTTGTTTATAAAAGAAGTTATTGTTTTTCTTGCCATCATGTATTATCTTTCTATGATTTAATACCTATATGGAGTTATATTCTATTTAATGGAAAATGTCGTTATTGTCATCAAAAGATTCCTAGAACCTATTTTATCGTAGAAGCTATAGGGGGAACCTTAGCTCTTTTATGTTTTATTTATTATCCATCTTATCAAGCTTGTTTCTTATTTATGTTTATTTCTTTAGGGCTCTTGATGAGTGTGATTGATATTTTGGAGCAACATATCTATCTTTTTTCATTAAGGGCTTTTGCTTTGATTAATATCGTTTATAGTCTTTATGATGTTCTTTCTTTAAAAGAACATCTGTGGGGTGTCCTATTACCTTATCTTTTCTTAAAGGCTTGTCGTTATCTAATAAAGGATAGTTTTGGTGATGGAGATATTGATCTATGGATGATACTAGGTGGTATGTTAGGAATTAAATGTCTAATTTATGCTTTTATAGGCTCAATTTATTTAGCCACCTTATATGCTTTATATCTTCGTTTCTTCAAGAAAGATACTTTAACGAAGACCATACCTTATGTTCCATTTATGATGTTATCAAGTTTGCTGACATTACTACTGTTGAGAATTTAATCATAAAAAAAGATATGTTTGAAGGCCATTTGTTTTAATGGACTTATATCAATCATATCTTTTTATTATTTTTTTAGATGATAGAATGCATCATAACCAGCATAGCAACTTTCATCAAGTGCTTCTTCTATACGAAGTAATTGATTATACTTAGCTAGTCGATCACTTCTAGAAAGTGAACCCGTCTTAATTTGTTTTGCATTGAATGCAACAGCAAGATCTGAAATGTAGGTATCTTCAGTTTCACCAGAACGATGAGAAATAATCGTTGCATATTGATGTTCTTTAGCCCACATGATCGCATCAACAGTTTCGGATAATGTGCCAATTTGATTAGGTTTAATAGCATTGCCCATATGTTGTTGGATACCATGTTTTAATCTTTCAACATTCGTAACAAAAAGATCATCTCCAACTAGTTGCACTTTTTTTCCTAAACGAGAAGTCAATTGTATCCATCCATCTTCATCATCTTGATCCAAACCATCTTCAATAGAGATAATAGGGTAAGTAGAAATGAGATTTTGATAATAATCAATGAGTTCCTCAGAACGATAGGCCTTATTGGCAATATTGTAAACGCCGTCATGATATAATTCACTACTTGCAACATCCATAGCAATATAGATATCTTTTCCAGGTTGATAACCAGCTTTTTGAATAGCTTCAACAAGTGTATCTAAGGCTTCTTCATTTGTAGAAAACTCTGGTGCAAATCCACCTTCATCACCGACATTAATACTTTTGTGTTGCGCAGCAAGCAATTTTTTTAAAGCGTGAAAAGTTTCATCTCCCGCTCTTAATGCTTCTTTAAAGGTATCAAATCCCACTGGAACAATCATAAATTCTTGAAAATCCAGGGCATTATCAGCATGTTTTCCACCATTGATGACGTTCATCATAGGCACCGGTAATTGATGACATAAATGACCACCTAAATAATGATAGAGAGGCATATGCATCGCTTGACTAGCCGCTCTTGAAACAGCAAGAGAGATAGCTAAAATAGCATTTGCACCTAAACGTTTTTTGTTTAGTGTACCATCTAGTCTATTTAACACTTGATCAATATGTCTTTGATAAGTGACATTCATACCTATGATGGCATCTTTCATTTCGTTATTGGCATAGTGGACAGCTTTACTGACACCCTTGCCATCATAGCGTTGGTGATCGAGATCCCTCAATTCATAGGCTTCGTATATCCCAGTTGAAGCACCGCTAGGTACACTAGCTCTACCTAAATGACCATCTTGTGTCAAAACATCTACTTCAATAGTAGGCATACCTCTTGAATCTAATATTTCTCTTGCTTTAACATCTTTAATAAACATGAAATT
>CANPGX010000146.1 GCA_947573745.1 uncultured Erysipelotrichaceae bacterium
CATGAAACTTGAACAGCCTTTACATGTTCTTAACCAAAGAGAAAAAGACATTATTTTTATGCGCTACGGTATTCATGGTTATCATGAACATACACAAAAACAAATTGCTTCTTTATTCAATATTTCACGTTCTTATGTTTCCCGTATCGAAAAAAGAGCCCTTGTGAAATTATATAAAGCCTTTTTTAATGAATAAAAGTGGCCTAGACCACTTTTATTCAAAAACACGTGTTGCTTTAACAGCCTTCTTCCATCCATCATAAAGTAAACAGCGTGTTGACTCTTCCATTTGGCTTTCAAAACAACGTTCAATTTTAAATGTTTCTTTTAAAACTTCCTTACTTTCCCAAAAAGATGTCGCTAAACCGGCTAAAAAAGCTGCACCCAAGGCTGTCGTTTCTTTAATTTCAGGACGAATCACAGGGGTATTGAGAATATCACTTTGAAATTGCATCATAAAATTATTGGTTGCTGCCCCACCATCTACTTTTAGAGCCTTAATATCTATTTGACAATCTTGTTGCATCGCCTCAACAATATCTTTCGTTTGATAAGCTAAAGATTCTAATGTCGCTCGTGTGATATGCTGATACGTTGTTGACCGAGTTAAGCCAAAAATAGCCCCTCTAGCCTTATCATCCCAATAAGGTGCACCCAATCCAACAAAAGCTGGAACGACATAAACACCTTCACTATCCTGCACTTCTAAGGCTAGTTTTTCACTATACTTGGCATCCTTAAAAAATTGCAAGCCATCACGTAACCACTGAATCGCACTTCCCGAAACAAAGATGCTTCCTTCTAGTGCATACTCTACTTCACCATCCATACCCCAGGCTAAAGTCGTCACCAGTCCATAACGTGATTGAACAGGTGTTTTACCTGTATTCATCATTAAAAAGCCACCTGTACCATAAGTATTCTTCATCATTCCTTTTTCAAAACACGTTTGACCAAATAAAGCTGCCTGTTGATCTCCCGCTACACCAGCGATAGGTAAAGGAATGCCAAAAAATAAAGATGGATCTACATAACCATAAACTTCACTTGAGTTTTTGACTTCTGGAAGCATATTTTTAGGAATAGATAAGAGTTCTAAAAGTTCATCATCCCAAGTTAAATCATAGATATTATAAATCAATGTTCTTGAAGCATTGGAATAATCTGTGACATGCACTTTTCCTTGCGTAAGTTTATAGATAAGCCAAGTATCGATTGTTCCAAAAAGTAATTGACCTTGTTGTGCTTTTTCTCTTGCCCCTTCTACATGATCTAAGATCCATTTTATTTTTGTCCCAGAGAAATAAGGATCTAAGACAAGTCCTGTCTTATCTTTAAACGTTTGTTCCAATCCTCTAGCTTTAAGATCATCACAAATATCTACCGTTTGCCTAGATTGCCATACAATAGCATGATAAATAGGTAATCCTGTTTCTTTATCCCATACAACTGTCGTTTCCCTTTGATTGGTGATGCCTAAAGCATGAACGTCTCTAGGATCAATATTCGATATCGTCATCACTTCCGTGAGCACACTCATCACACTGGCCCAGATTTCTAAAGGATTATGTTCTACCCAACCAGGTTTTGGAAAAATCTGTTTGAATTCTTTTTGTGCTACACCGACCATCTTTCCTTCTTTATCAAAAAGAATAGCGCGTGTACTGGTTGTTCCTTGATCAATTGATAGCATATATTTTCCCATACTGTCACCTCTTTTTCATCATATCATAATTTAAATATCCTTGAAAACACAAAAAATATGAAATCTATTCATCGCATAAAAAGAACACCCATTTCAATAAGAAATCGGTGTTATCTTAAAATATTATTTTTTACCTAACACAATGTTCTTGATATATTCAACAGCTTTTTCTGGTTCATCATTTCTCACTGTATGATTGAAAACAGTGCCTAATTCTAATTCCACCTTAGCTTTGTTGATACGCTCACGAATCGTATTTTCATCATCTTTATAGCGTAAACGAATTTGTTTTTCAAGTTCTTCCATACTTTCAGGTACTACGAAGAAACATAACGCTTCAGGTCGATTTAATTTAATCTGTGTTGCTCCCTGTGCTTCTACCTCAATAAGAACATTTTTGCCATGTTGTGCTAAAAAGTCCACTTGTTGACTTGGTGTTCCATAATAATATCCAGAAAATGTTGTATACTCAAGAAGTTCTTGCTTCTTTAGAGATTCCGCAAAACTACGATGATCCACAAAATAATAGTCTTGTCCATCAACTTCATCTTCTTTCATGGGTCTTGTTGTCATGGAGATAGAATAAAATAATCTTAAATCTTTATCTTCCAACAACAAATTTCTAATAGCGCTTTTACCTACTGAACTTGCCCCTGATAATACAATAATCTTTCCTTTTGCCATCGCTTTTTCCCTCCTCTTTATGCTTTAATTAAAATAATTTCATCTCTTCCTTTGGCTAGAAAGTGAACTTCTCCTTGATCAAATAAGACCGTTTCTTCTGTAAAGAAGAAAACTGTTTCATCTTGCCATTCTTTAACAGAATAACGTGTATTCAATTCTAATGCATAACCAGTCGCATCATGAACTTTAACATCACCTTTAACTGGGATAGGATTTTGATCATTAAATAAACCAATCGTAGGTCCAGCCGCATGTCCGTGAATACCTAAAGGATGGGTATAAAGCATAGGAACGATCCCTTCTTTTTTACCACGTTCAATAGACTCAACAAAAACATCATTTCCTGTTTTTCCTACCTTAAAACTTTCTCGAACAATATCTTGAAAATGATTATTATTTCTAAAACCTTCTAAAATACCTTCTGGAATACTTTCTTCTCCATCTTTACATACATAAGCTAAACGTTGTGTATCTGTACATAATGTGAGATACGTAATACCAAAGTCACAATGTAATAAATCACCTTTCTCAATAACACCACTATTCATTCCTGACATACCTTGTCTTTGGAAATCAACAGTTGGAGGGAACCAAAATGGCATACCTAAACGATTGACAGTTTGTTTCATCCACCACTCAACATCATCTGTTGTCGTTACACCAGGTGTAATTACTTCTGTAGAAAAAGCTGTTCTAATAATATCCATCGCTAATTCAGCAATTTCTGGATAATATTGTTTTTCTACTTCCCCACGTGTTTCTAAAAAACGAACCCCCAATGTCTCGGCACCGACAAAACGATCTATCGTATCTTCACTTAATTCCAAAACCATTTCATCATAAATGCCTTTTGTCAACCCATCGCAGAATTGAAAATGAGATGAAAAGTTTAAACCAATTGTTCTTGGATTCTTTGCTTTCACAAATTGATCTAATACTTCCCATTGTGATTCATTTCCTGTCTCACAAAGATTTGTATAGACTTCTTCTAAATCTCCAAAACGACGATTACTACAGTATCTTTCTACTTTTTTGGTTTCATGATTGTAATAAAGCACTAAAATGGTCGTTCTTCTAGCCGTTGGAAAACTACTAGGGCAAAGTGCCTTAAAAATAGGGTCTTCATTATATTCCTTACTTGGAACCACCCACATATCAATACCACATTCTTCCATCAATGGTGGAAGAACATTTTCCAAACGATCCATTAAAATATCATCAGCAATACGATACTGATCTTTTAAACTTCTAACTTCTAACATCTCATTTCCTCCTTTTTAAGCTCTTTTTGCATAAATATATGATAAAACTGCGGCGATAATGAAAAATACACAGGCAAATAAAAATGAAAGATTAGCGCCCATTTCATAAATAAATCCAGCAATCAAAGAACCACCAATCATACCTAAT
>CANPGX010000147.1 GCA_947573745.1 uncultured Erysipelotrichaceae bacterium
TTGTCCTGATGCTTGGATCATTAATTATTCTAATCCTACAGGATTAGTGACAGAAGCATTAAATAAAGTATGCCATGTTAAAGTGGCTGGTTTATGTGCGGGTGGTATGCGACCAAGATGGTGGGCAGCAGAAGCGCTCAATGTTCCAGAAGAAAAGATTTTCTATGATTACCTGGGTTTAAATCATATGAATTTTTCATATAATATGACGATTGATGGACAGCCCATTACAGATGAGCAATTTGCACAGATTATTCGTAAGTGTCCGACAGTTTCGCAAGATTGGATGGCAACGCTTCATCTGATTCCAAGTCAATATACACAATATTATTTTCATACCAAAGAAAGAGTTCAGCAATTAAAAGAACAGGACAAGACACGTGGTGAAGCTATTCTGGAATTAGAAAAGCAAATCTTCAGAGAATATGCCGACGAAACGAACTCACAGAAGCCTAAGACATTAGCAAAACGTGGCGGTGGGGGCTATTCTAAAGTCGCTATTGGTATTATGGATGCTATTTATAATGATACAGGAAAGTGGATGGTTGTTAATGTAGCTAATCAAGGAACCGTTAAATTTTTAGATGATGAAGCGGTGATTGAAACAGCTTGCTATGTCAGCAAAGGTGGATTAAAGCCGTTAACCATTCCAAATTATCCTAAAGAAGTGGTTGGTCTGATCAGTGCAGTAAAGACCTATGAGTCTTTAGCTGTTGAAGCAGCAATTACGGGAGATAGAGAGACAGCTTTAAAGGCCCTTGTAGCTCATCCACTTGTAGGCGATTATGATATTGCAAAACCATTATTAGAGGAAATGTTAGAAGCTCATAAGGCTTATCTACCACAATTTTTTAAAAATGAAAAATAAAATGTGGGATTATATTGAGGAGCAAACATCGATATTACAAACTATTATTGATCAAGAAAAAACACTTTTAGGTCATCTTCCTCAATCATTATCAGAAACAGAAGAAATCATCATTGCCGCTTCAGGGTCCTCGCTAAATGCTGCTATGCTCGCCACTTCTCTTGTAGAACATCTCCCTTCAATCCATATGATAGTGGATCATCCATTTCATCTTAGATATCATTCATTACTTTTAAAAAAGTGTACAAAAAAGAAATTGTTGATTGTCCTTTCTCAAACTGGTAAAAGTGTGGGTACACTAGAATGTGTCACTCTGGCACAGGCCCACCGGATACCTGTCTTGGCATTAACGGCTGATCAAACGAGTCCTATTGCCAAACAATCTGATGCTCATTTGCCTATTCTTTGTGGTGAAGAACCTGTAGGGCCCAAGACAAAGGGTTTCAGTGCTACTGTACTGACACTTCATCTATTGCTTATGCATTTGTTGAAAGATGAAAAACATAATCTTGTTATTGAAGAGTATAAAAAAAGTATTCAAGATATTCCTAAGAATATAGCGGATACGAAATTATGGTGTCATCGTCATCAGGATTGGGCTAAAGTGAAAGTCATGAGTATTGTTGGCTTTGGAATCAATCACGCCACAGCCAGAGAAGGAAGTTTAAAATTATTGGAAACGATGCAGATTCCTGTCATGAATTTTGAAATGGAAGAATTTATGCATGGACCTCATCGCACAATCGTTTCTGATTCATATGTTATCATGGTTGATACACATGGACCTGGGGAAGAACTCATGGATCATCTTATAACCTTTACAGGCACAAAAACAGATCATTATCTAGTCATTTCCTGTCGACAAAAAGAAAATGATCATATGATAAAGGTTAATGAATATCCATTAATACATTCATGGTTAAACCTTGTTGTTCCATTCCAGGTGATGTGTACTTATTTTCCCGAAGTAAATGGAGTGGATTCATCTCAACCTATTTACGGAAACTTTGCCACAACAGTTGGAACACGTATCGCATAGAGTCAGTTCGCAAGAGCTGATTTCTTTGCATTTCTATAAATGATAGAAAAGGAGTAAATTTCATGACGATATTGACGAAAAGAGAACAGCGCCTTTTAAAGGCACTTTATGAAAGTGAAAACTGTATAACAAGTCAACAGCTATCCACTATGTTTAATCTTAGTTCAAAAACAATGCGCACAGAAATGAAGATGATGAATACCTTTTTACAAGATTTTGCATTTATTCGTGCTATACCTGCTAAAGGATATCATCTTGATATAAAAAATGAGGAACAATTCAAAGCGTTTATTCAGTCTTTTAATCGCTCTTGGGAAACCCTTATTCCATCTAACCCATTAGAGCGTGCGCATTATATTTTAGGCATTTTATTAAAGGAAGAAAACTTTATTAAAATAGATGATCTTGCAGAAAGGTTATACATTGATCGTACATCAGTGAGTCGCGCTTTAAAATATATTCGTCGTTCTTTAGAAAGATATGGATTAAACATGCTTCAGAAGCCTGGAAAAGGATTATGTATCGTGGGTAGTGAATTTCAATATCGTCAATGTATGGCTGAATATATCTATCACAAATCAGAATCTTTTATCACTGATATCGGTCAAAATCAGAATTTCATTGCCAGGATTAAAGATACGATTTTTAATGATGGTATTTTGATTTCTGAAAGAAGTTTTCAAAATTTTATGATTCATTTACAAGTTCAGATTGATCGCATCTTATCGGGACACTTGATTCAATTTACTGATGATGAAAGAAAAGAAATAGATGAGGAGTATGAGCATCTTGTAGCTTTAGATGTGAGCCGTGTGATAGAACAGGATTTAAAGATTTCATTTTCCGAAAACGAAATCTGTTATTTAACGATTCATATTTTAGGAAAGAAAAATAATTCTATCAGTATGATCGAAAACTGTATCAATAATCAACTCAAAGAAGATATTGATAGCATTGTTTCGAATATGTTTGATCATATTGAAACGTACTTTGGATTAGATTTGAGTAGGGATATGTATCTTAGAAAAGGAATTGGGGTTCATATTGGTCCAACCAAAAACCGTTTAAAATTCAATATGTCTTTAAGAAATCCTATGCTTGATAGTATTAAACTTCATTATCCTTTGGCTTATGTCATGAGCATAGAGGCGTGGAAGTGTCTATCCTCTTATTTTCATAATGTGAATATTGAGGATGAAATAGGTTATTTAGCGGTTCATTTCCAATATGCTTTAGAAAGAAGGAAACGAAGCATTTCAAAGAAAAAAGTTCTATTAGTAAATGATTATAGTGTAGCTGTAGGAGAACTAGCGAGTTTGAACCTTTTAAAGAAGTATAAAGATACAATCAGTATCGAACGTTCTGTTTCTGTCAGTGAACTATATCATATCGATCTTACTTATTATGACGTTATTATTTCTTTGGTTCCAGTAGAATTACAGACACAGGTGCCTATTCTCAGGATTCATCCTATCTTGCAGGATCATGATATGGCTTTGTTAAGTCGCTATTTTAAATCTCATGAAAATAATTCTTTAAAACAATATATCGACAAAGAAGATATTCATCATTTTTCTGCAAATGATTATGAAAGTGCCTGTGAATGGATGTATCAACAAGAGATAAAAAGAACTCCCATCACAAGAGCGTCATTTTTTCACACACCGTTTCTTCTTGGCTTTGAATTAAATAATGCTGTAGTGCTTCATTATATTTTTGATGAAAAATCGCGGTGTCGCTTATCGGTTTATCATTTATCTAAGCCCATCTTATGGAGAAATAGATTAGTTAAAATGATATTGATTTCCAGGATGAATCATCAATTTGAAGAAAGTCAAACGATGTTTAATGCCTTATCCCATTTCTTTGA
>CANPGX010000148.1 GCA_947573745.1 uncultured Erysipelotrichaceae bacterium
TCTTTTGTTTTTGCTTCAAGATGTGGAAAGAAGAATTCTTCTCTGAAACAACGTTGAATGAAATCAATGTCTTGTTGAGGATGAAGCAAGATATTTTCAATAGTGGAAATATTATGATCATCTAAAAAATATTGTACTTGAATCACAGGAATCTTTGTTTTAAAAGTAATCGGAATGGTAGATAAGATCAAATCATAGTGACTTTGATCGATTTCAGGGAGTTTGTAAGCTTGTGTAACGAGTATTTGGTCAATATAGTCTTTAAATTTTGACTTAACTTTATATAAAAGAATTTGTGATGTTCCTGCACCACTAGCACAAACGATAATGAGGTTCTTTTTAGCAGGTTTATTTTGTCTATTTAAAGCCAAAGCAAAATGTAAAGCCATATAACCTAATTCACTATCTTCGACAGGTTTAGAAAAAATACGTGAAATAACATTTCCTGCTAAAGCGGCAATTTCAAAAGCATTAGGATTATCTTTTTTAATCTGCTCAGTTAATGGATTAGCCATTTTTAAATTGAATTGAATACGTTTAAGCATGGGTTGTAGATGCATCGCTAACATGGTATAAAGATCAACATCCTTTGTGAAATCAATTTGATAAGCTTGCTTGATTTCTTGAAAAATCTGATTGGCGATATCTAAGGTTTGTTGCTCTAAAACCATAGAACCATCATTGAGATCTAAAGATTGTTTTCCCATTAAATGGATAGCGATATAATGAATTTCACTTGACGGAATAGAAATATGAAAATATTGACTGATTTTATAACCAATCTCTAAAGCAATCTGTGCTTCTACTGTTGTCTTGATTTGTTCACAATCTTGTTCATACTCTTCAACATATGTTTTTCCCATGATACGATTGACCGCAATAAAAATATGAATAGAAAGATTTTGAAAAGCAAAATCTGTCATTTTAAAGTGATAATGAGAAATGGTTTCATAAAGTACATTTTTAATATATGTAAAAGCATTTTGATCAATATAGCTACTTTGAAAATCAATATTTTCAATATATTGTTGATCATAATTACCACAATGATAAAAATATTGTGCAATACATGAACGGATATCTTTTTCTTTACCGGTAATTTTTAAACCATAACCCGCTTTATGATAAAGATTAAGATGAAAATAAGACAGACGTTCTTTCACTATTTTAATATCTGTATTTAAAGTTGAGCGACTGACATAAATATCATTAGCTAAATCATTAAGTTTAATATAGTTTTGACTTGAAAGAAAATAACGGATGATATAATTGATTCTTTCTTCTTGATGAACAGGAATAAGATATTGATTATTAGATTCTTCCTGTAATATCTTTTTAAGAAATTGGTTATATTTTTCTTTATCTAAAATTCGAAGGGCATAACCCGCGTTAGGTTTTGAATCAATATAACAACCAGCTTGTTTTTCAATCATTTCTTTGTATTGACGTATATCCTCTCTTAATGTACGAGGTCTGATATTCAGCTGTGTACACAACTCTTCGGATTTAATATAGTCATTTTGTTTGGACAATAGTTTGAATAATTGTATGAAACGTCTGTCCATATCTTCTCAACTCCTATAATTTTCTGATTTGTTCAAAGTTAATAAATTCAACACCATTTTCTTGTGCCCATTGTTTAAGACGAGGATCACAAGCAATCTGCACTTCTTTAGCTCTTGTAATGTTATAGCTAGACCAATCTAGTAAATCTTGATCGATATAACCAGGATGGGTGTGCATTTCTACAAGATCTTTGCTTAGCATCTTTCCCCAGTCTTCGAGCCAGTATTCTAGACATACAGTGTCCTTGTAATACATCATTTCAGGGTGTTCAGGTACTTCCCAACCACTATGATGAAGATCATATTCTACGATCATTTGCCCATTGACCATTTTACGAGAGACATCACTGTAATGGACACCTAATTCAGTAGCCACTTCACGAATAGCATATTCCAATCCAGGATCTCTAACAGCGTGTCCTTCGATATGACTAGGATAATGTCCCATCAATTCTTTAAAGCGTTCAGCCTGTGCCCGAACCTCTTTCTTAATATCTTCAGGATCAAGAGATTGTCCTGCAGCTAAACGTTTTTTTGTGTTGAAACAGCCAAATTCATCCACTAAAGATGGAATATCTTTAGGGTCAGAGATAGGCTTACCAACAACGATGTTAGAGTGTTGCCCACAATATAAACCAGGATTTTCTTTGAGTAAGCGTGCAGCTAAAGGTGCTGCTGGCATATTCGTCATCATGGTTGTGGTTTTAATAAGACCATCTCGATGTGCCTTGATGATTCCTAAAGTCACAGCTTCACTGTAGCCAATATCATCAGCATTAAAAATAATTCTTGTCATTTTTTGTCCTCCTTTAATCTATATGGTTTATTTTACTATAGAAACAAGGATAAAAAGTGCGGTTTTATGCCAATGAATTCAGGCATGATTTGTTGATACATCTGTATTATATCGCTAAAAAGGTAAAAATCATAGTACAAAAAATTAGAAATTGTAAAAAAACGATAAATATTTTGAAATTTATGTTATTTCAATCCGTTTATATATAATTTATAGATATGTTAAAAAAACAATAAATCATGATGAAATATAGATAAAATAAAAGACTGACAAGCAAAATGTGAGGGAGCATACATTTTGTTATCAGCCTAAATGAAGTTATCGTGATCAAGATCGTGCGGGATTAAAGTCTAAATCGCGATAACTAATTAATTCGATGTGATGATCTTTGATCCATTGTTTCATTTCGTCGCTTGTTAAAGCTTCCAGGTCTTTTGTACGAATGATAGTAAAAGATGTTACATCGAATAATGGTGCATCGATATAACCACAATGAGAAATAATTGCAGCCATATCATGACCGAGAATTTCACCTTGATCTTGTGTTAGAAATGTCTTTGTATCACATGCTATTTGTTGTTCTAAAGAGAAAGGAACAGTATACCAAGATTTTGCCATCTTTGCTTTATTAGCATCTAACATAACGTGAGCAATACCGATATGATATTCTTGACTTAAAGTTTCCATCACTTTAGCTGTTGTTGGTGAACCATAGGCATGTCCATGGAGATATTCAGGTTTCTTACCATTGAGTTCAATAAACTTTTCAACTTGTGCACGTGCTTCAATGAGTGCTTCTTCATAGTTGACATGATCGTGACTCTCACATTCTTTATCGAGTTGACGTCTTTCTCTAGATGTATAGAAGTAGCCATCTGGACGAACCATTGAAGGAATCAATGAAGGGTCACTGACAGGTTTACCAGCGACGAAGTTAATATCGATCCCTAAACAAACATCGACATCTTTGATCATTTCAGCCGCTTTTTTTGAAGAGGGCATATTAGTAAACATACCAGTACATTGGACAACGCCGTCTTTGATACCTTTGATAATGCCACAACTCACAGCTTCCGTAATACCATAGTCATCTGATTGGATTAGTAATTTCATCTATTTGAACCTCTCTTTCTATATTTAATATATCAATATCCTATTTGTTCTACAATATAAGAAAATGCCAAGTATAGTGGCAGATGATTGCTTCTAAAAGATGAAAATTAAAAAATGATTCTTTTCATTGAAAGGTCTGTGTTATGATAAAAAAGAGGTGATTTCAATGAAACAAGTATCATTATTAATCAAACCAGCATCTTCTTTATGTAATATGCATTGTAGTTATTGTTTTTATGAGGATGTTAGCCAACATAGGGAATGTGCTTCAATGGGCGTGATGAAAGAAG
>CANPGX010000149.1 GCA_947573745.1 uncultured Erysipelotrichaceae bacterium
ATGAAAGTTATGAAACCAGATGATTTATTATTATTGACTGGTGATCATGGAAATGATCCTACATATAAAGGGACTGATCATACACGAGAGTTTGTGCCTTTAATTATTTATTCAAAAAAATTGTGTCACCATAAAAATCTAGGCATTTTGTCATCTTTTGCTTGTATTGGTGCAACGATTGCAGATAATTTTGATATTGAAATGCCAACTATAGGCAAATCATTTTTAAATCAATTAGAGGTTGATCAATTATGGTAGATAATAAACAAACTGATAAATCTCTAAAAAAAGTTAATCAAGTGATTGTTATATCTTATTTAATAGGTAGTCTTATTGCTTCCTTTGGTTTTAGTTTTATAGATATTAAATTATTATTTTATCTTGAAACGATACTAGGATTACTTATTTATCTTTGTGGTGCATTCACGAGCTATGTCAATTATAAAAAATATCGTCATGCTTCGTTACTGATATTGATGATAGCAGGAATGATATTAAGTATATCACTTATTGTAATGATACTATAAAAGATTAAAAACCTTCTAAGTGTTATTTTAGAAGGTTTTATCATACTCATTGGTTTACATAATAGGCATTATACGAATATATTTAAGTACTATTTATTTTTAGTACTTAAATGCCTTTATAAAATAAATTTTGTATAAAGAATTTTAAAGAGAAAAGAAAAGAGGAAAAGAAGAATGAAAAGAGTGTTGGGTTTTAGACAAACGGAAAGAGTATCAAAAAAGACGGGTAATCCTTATATTGCATTTACTGTCTATTTAGCTTCAAGTGATTCTTTGTCTGGTTTAACTGGCGAATCATGCGAAGAAGTATTTATTGTTCAAGATACGTTTAATTCTATTTTGAATTTTTTAGGTCTTAAGAGTTGTGATGATTTTATCAATATGGAATTTAAAGATTTTACATATAACCGCTTTGGTAGTGTAGTAGGAATTTTAAAATGAAAATTATTAGATTAATGTTTAATGATGGTCATTCTGAAGTATATGCTTGTTATGTTAAATTCGGATATCATTATTATTTAGGTAAATTTTATATTGATTGCGGTATTAATCGTAATGGTTATCGAGATGTTGTTTATTTCGGTATTGATGATATTTCAAGTATTCAATTTATTTAGATCATTACATAGTGCACAATGTTTTGATATATGTATTACAAATGTTTTGTTAGGTTATTTTAAAGAGAATGAAAGGAGAATAGGGAAGATGTTACATAACTTATTGACAGCAGGAAAAACACTTTTAGAAGAAACTGTTACTCCTGGTGCTGGTTTGGATTTCAGTGAGATTACAAACGCAGTTAGTGGTATTGTGACCCCTCAACAGATCATCACTTATATTGCTGGTGCAATCGTTGCTTGTGGTACTGTTTATATCGCTTGGATCTTTGGACGCAAGGCTGTTTCTTGGTTCTTAAATGCAGTGAATGGCAGAAAGCCTATGAGAGGGTAGTTAATAGAATAGGGGGGCTTTGTGCTCCCTTTTTTAATAAAAAGAAAGAGGATAATAAAAATGAAAATGATAAGAAAACATAAGATTACAAGTATTTTAGTATTATTGATCATTGTATTGTTGGGAATTTATTTCCCAGCTTTAGCACTGATCTATGCTTTATTTATAGCTTTAGAAATGGGTGTGCTTTTGTATTTGGATATTAAGGATCAACTTTTAAATCATGATTTTACTAAAGAAAAGCGGTTGATCAACCAAGAATCTTTAGGAAAAGAAGAAGCGTTTCTGCAGCAAGAACAACCAATTGAAGAGATAAACGTTGATATTACAGAAGAAGTGCAAAGACAATATCTTTTTGCGGCTGTAAAAGATGTTTTAGCTGAATATATGAATCAAGAACAAGGTGAAAACAATGTTTAAGTTATTATTTATGTTTTTAAGTGCCTTAGCTATTACTGCTTCAATATGGTTATTTATGCTTTTATCAATGGTATTATTATTTGTTCGTTATGGGTATTCATTTAAAGTTTCTTTAAAGAAATCTATATATTATCTATTTCATTTTGGTAATTTTTTAAAGTGACAGTGCACATTTTGAAATTTAAAGAATGAACGATAGTGAATGCGAAATTTAAAAATGTGTGCTTGTGGAGCGTAGCGGAACTGAAAGGAGCCTAAATATGACTAGAAAACAATTTATAGAAACGTTTGCACATTTCATGACTGAACATGATCTAAATGATTCTTATGATAAGCACTTTCCAGAATTGGGGTGTATGAATGTATATGAAATTGTAGAGTGGCTTTTAGATATCTTAGAAAGAGATGATGAAGATGATTGAAAAACGAATGATGGAGGTTAAAAGAGAACCTCTGAAGAAACTTTTTGAACTTACTAAGTATAAGATGAATTTCAAAAAAGATCATCCAGATTATTTTTATTCTGATGGTCTTGTGATCTTTGTAGGTCCTCAAGGAAGTGGAAAAACACTTTCGGCGGTTAATTATGTATATAATTTGCTTTTGACATATCCAAAAGCATTGATTGTCACTAATTTAGCTTTGAAGGATTTTCCTTTTGATAATGAAAGGGTGTTTCCTTTCAACAATTCGGATGATCTAGAACGATATAACAATGGTGAACAAGGTGTTATCTATCTTATCGATGAGATCCATTTATATTTTAATTCTCTTGAATCAAAAAATATCAACATGGATGTCATGACACAATTTGCCCAGCAGAGAAAACAAAGAAAGCATATTGTGGCCACTTCTCAAGTTTTCGGAAGAATGGCTAAACCTTTAAGGGAACAATTTTCTAATATCATAGTATGTACTTCAATCTTAGGAGTTTGGCAGCACAACTATGTTCTTGATCGAGATTCACTTGATGATGATTCGGACACTTCCACATTTAAAGGGCAATCTAAGTTTTCTTATTGGTTTATTCATTCACCAAGATATTACGATCGTTATGATACATATTATACGATTTCTAGAACTAAGTTTATTTCGAACGAGATGAAGAAAGGGGATATATACGAAAATGGAAATATCATTGTATCAACAAATAGTGATGGATAGTTTTAACTTTATAATTTTTCTTTTCAAATTGAGCATACCTTTTGCGTTGATCTTTCAAATTGCATTGAAGTTGCTTTATTTCTGCTTTGAACTGATCAGTCCAAGAGAACATAGATTTAAATGATAGGAGGTGTTCAGATGTGGCTTTTACGACTATTGAATCAAATTACATCTTTAATATTACGTCTAATGCAACTTATTCGCAATATTCGTCATTTTTAGCGTATACGAGGACAAATGAGGAAACAAGAGAATTATGTATCATTTTGTCAAATACGCTCGAAACAGCTGATTTTTGGCATTATAGCGTGCAAGATGGCTTTATGATCACCTTTAATTTTGAAACAAATAAGCAAGAATACATAGAAATAGGGCAGACCAATTTTACATTAGATCAAGAAAATGATATTGCAACGAATTTATATGAATATGCATATAATCCGATCGCGTTTTTAAAATTTTTAGATCCTAAGCAAATAGAAATGACACCGATATTTGAAGTGCCACAAGCACATGTTGAAATAGATACATCGGCTGATCTAACACAAGCTTTAAATGACTATGTACCTAGTGTTTTTGTAACTTCAATATCATTGCTTCTAGCTATGATCTTAATGTTTATGTGTTTTAGAAAGCTATTTAAGTAGGTGATCATATGAAAAAGAAGCTTTATATTTTTCTTTTAGCATT
>CANPGX010000150.1 GCA_947573745.1 uncultured Erysipelotrichaceae bacterium
GAACCTTGGAAAGTCTTATCTTATTGTGCTTCATTAGGAGAAATTTATGATATTGTGATTGAGGATATGGAGCGCCAATCACGTGGATTAAAAGGTTAAAATGACACTTTTATTTCACGAAAATGCATGTTATAATATAAAAAAATAGATAAACTGTTGAGGCGGAGATAACGGCAGTGATGACTTTACAGAGAGCTTGTGATGCTGGAAAACAAGTAAGAAACACATTGTCAAATGGACCGCTGAGGGCATAGTCAAATGCGATAAGCAGAGTATTCTATGACGTGAAGGCATACGTTAGTTGCCAAGGATATGATAGTATCCTGTAAAGTGCATAGCGTTGTTCTATGAATGCAAGGTGGCACCGCGAATAATCACATGATTCGTCCTTGACAGATTAATGATCTGTTAAGGACTTTTTTGTGTTTTAAAGGGGGTTGAAAGAATGGATATATGAAGAGATTTTCATCAAATAGATATCAATAATCAATATAAGAGAGGAAAAGACGATGGAAAATACGAAAAAACATTTTGGAATATATGGGGGTCAATATGTTCCAGAGATATTGATGAACGCGATAGATGAGCTTGAAAAAGCTTACGCATTTTATCGTGAAGATCCAGAATTTATTGAAACATTCAATCAGTTATTACAAGACTATGCTGGAAGACCTTCTAGGTTGTATTTTGCTAAAGAGATGACACGTGATTTAAATGGTGCGAAAATCTACTTAAAACGGGAAGATTTAAATCATACTGGGGCTCATAAGATCAACAATGTTCTTGGACAAGCTTTATTGGCTCAAAAAATGGGTAAAAAGCGTCTAATTGCAGAAACAGGTGCAGGACAACATGGGGTTGCGACGGCAACAGTAGCCGCTTTAATGAAAATGCCATGTGAGATTTATATGGGAGAAGAGGATATGAAAAGACAAGCCTTAAATGTTTATCGCATGCGACTTTTAGGGGCTAAAGTTGTTCCTGTGATTTCGGGAACAGCTTCATTAAAAGATGCGGTGTCTGCTGCTATGGCAGAATGGGCCAAACATTTAGAAGATACACATTATTGTTTAGGATCAGCTACAGGTCCCCATCCATTTCCAACTATGGTGAGAGATTTTCAATCTGATATTTCAAAAGAAATGAAGGAACAGATATTGTCAAAAGAAGGAAAGCTCCCAGATGTTGTGATGGCTTGTGTTGGAGGGGGGGCTAATGCTATAGGTAGTTTTTATCATTTTATTAAAGATAAAGCAGTACGCTTAATAGGCTGTGAGGGAGCAGGGCAAGGGATAGATTCATTGAAGAGTGCAGCGACGATGAATATAGGTAGTCCAGGTATCTTTCATGGTATGAAATCTTACTTTTGCCAAAATGACTATGGGCAAATTGCCCCTGTTTATTCGATTTCAGCGGGTCTTGATTATCCTGGCATTGGGCCGGAACATGCTTACCTTCATGATATTCACCGTGCTCAATATGTTCCTGTTACAGATGAAGAGGCAGTTCTAGCTTTTGAATATCTGGCTAAGATGGAAGGCATTATTCCCGCTATAGAATCCGCCCATGCAATTGCTTACGCCATGAAGCTGGCACCTAAAATGAGAAAAGATCAAATCATCATTGTCACGCTTTCTGGTAGAGGCGATAAAGATTGTGCTGCTTTGGCTCGTTATAGAGGAGAGATGCTTTATGAATAGAATAGAGGGAATATTTCAAGGTCAAAAACTTTTGATAGGTTTTATGATGTGTGGTGATCCTGATCTTAAGACCAGTCAAAAAATAATCAATCAAGCTAGTCAAAGTGGTTTAGATATGTTAGCTTTGGGGATTCCTTTTTCTGATCCGACGGCAGAAGATGAAGATATACAAAAAGCACATCTAAGAGCTCTTTTGCATCCTCATAGGACAGATGATTTATTTAAAATGATGGAAGAACTTCATCAGGAAGTTACCTTACCCATCTTGTGGGTTACCTATGCGAATATCATTTATCGCTATGGAATTGAAAGGTTTATGAAACATTGTCAAAAGGTAGGCGTTGAAGGACTTTTGTTGTTGGATGTTCCGGTAGAAGAAAAAAAGGAATTTCATGAATGGGCACAAAAATATCATATTTTGATCATTTCTGTCATTGCTTCAGTCAAGCCACAAAGAATCTTAAAGGTTGTTGAGGAAGCTGAGGGTTATTTATCTATTTCTATGATCAAAGAAAATACTGAAACATTGGTGAAAACATTGAAATATCTTCATCAAGTTTCCCATTTACCATGTATCGTTTCTTTGAAAAACGATGATTTTCAAAATATCCTTCCTTATTGTGAAGGCATCATGATCGATATGAGCCCATGGATAGCCTCTTATGGTTTGTCAACGTGTGATCACATTGAAACATTATTAGCGCATATAAAAACAAAGATGACGGTATGACGTCATCTTTGTTGATTTTAACGGTAATTAAGCATAATTTTTCTGGCTTTAACATCAATGATTTTTTCTTCCTTAAGATGTTTGATTTCACGTGACATAGCACTTCTATCAATGGCTAAATAATCTGCTAGGTCAGTGAAAGAAAAAGGTAGATAGATAATACGTGATCTTTGTTGGTTGGCCATTTGATTAAAATATTCTAAAAGTTTGTTGCGAATA
The DNA here is from genome assembly GCA_947573745.1 of uncultured Erysipelotrichaceae bacterium. Lineage (GTDB taxonomy): Bacteria > Bacillota_I > Bacilli_A > Erysipelotrichales > Coprobacillaceae > CANPGX01. Next base: position 2,650 of record CANPGX010000150.1, read on the forward strand.
CTTTTTTGCGTTAAGATATTGATACGTGTATTTCGTTGTTTAATGATCAAAGTTGTGATTTCTAATAAGTTGAGAATGAATTGGGTATAAGAAGGTGAAGTCAAAGAAGGATTGAAGATGGCATGATCATCAATCAAAATAATTTTTGAGGGTTCTTTGGCCATAATATCACATTCATCATCATTAAAAAAAGATAAACTAGGACTAAAGAGGCTATATTGAAGAAGATCTTCAACGATAGTTTTGTTGCCATTGTAGTCAGTTTTAATGATTTGAAGGTATCCTTCTAAGACGATGCAAAGACTATCATTGATTTTTGTCGTGGAAAGAATAGATGTATTTTTATCAAAGTCATAAATTGAAGCTTCTAAGGTTTTAAGAAGTTCAATTTTATCGTTTTCGGTTATTTTTTTAAATGGATCGATCATGATGGTACCTCCTAAAAAAAGAATACTACTTTTTTTGTTTTGTTGCAAATGCAACAGCGTTTATTTTTTTTATATGATAAACTAATGAAGACGTAAAGGAGAATAAGAGGATGAAAATTATTAAACGTGATGGACATATCGTTGATTATTGTCCTGAAAAAATTACGATTGCTATTGGAAAAGCGAATCATGAAGTCCCTGAAGAAGATCGCGTTTCAGAGGATCAAATTAAAGATATCATTAAGTATATTGAAAGTTTAAATAAGAAAAGAATTCTTGTTGAAGATATACAGGATATCATTGAAGTTAAATTAATGGCGATGAGAAAATATAATTTGGCCAAAAAATATATTACTTATCGTTATACACGTGAATTAGTTCGTAAAAGTAATACAACTGATTTAGCTATTAAGGAATTGATCGAAGGTGAAAATGATTATTGGAATAATGAAAATTCAAATAAGAATGCCAAGATCGTGACAACACAAAGAGATTATCTTGCAGGTATTACCAGTACAGATATTACACGTCGTTTTTTACTCCCAGAGGATATTGTTAAAGCGCATGACGAAGGTATTATCCATTTTCATGATGCCGATTATTTTGCTCAGAATGCCTTAAATAATTGTGATTTGATCAATTTGGAAGATATGCTTCAAA
>CANPGX010000151.1 GCA_947573745.1 uncultured Erysipelotrichaceae bacterium
TTTTTGCGTTAAATGAGCTATTTAAGTTTTATTTACTCGTTACAGCCCCTTTTTTTAACCAAGAGTTGTAATAATTGACATTACAATAAAGCGAAGTTATAATCATATTAAAGAAGAAATAAGGAAGTGAGATAAGAATTATGCAAATTTCAAGTCGGTTTACCATAGCAGTTCATATTTTTGCTTGTATTGATACGTTTAAAGATGATTTTAAAATCACGAGTGATTTTTTAGCTTCCAGTGTTGATGTCAATCCAGTCATTATCAGGAAGATATTATTACAGCTTAAAAGTGCTAAACTAGTGGAAGTACAACGAGGCACAGGGGGTACCTCTATCACCAGGCCTCTTGATAAAATTACTTTTTATGATATTTATCATGCTGTTGAATGTGTAGAAAATGGCGAACTTTTCCATTTTCATGAACACCCTAATCAAGAGTGTCCAGTAGGTAGAAATATTCACAATGTTTTAGATAGTAAGTTGGTACAAATTCAAACAGGTTTAGAAAATGAACTAAAAAAGATCACTTTAGCTGACGTGATTAAAGATACACAATACTATATTCAAAAAGAAAAAACACGCTATTAAGGGCGTATTTTTTAATAAACAGTGAAACTTCTAAAATGTTTTTGAAAGCGAAGTGTAATGGTAAGCTTATACGCCATTATTCTGACGCCAATTGATTAAATAAGGCGTCAAATACAGTCAGGTCTCCAGAGACTATCTTTGCTTTTGCATCATTAATTTCTTTACGAAGTTTAGGGAGATATTTTTTTAGTTAGAAAATAAGAAATGAATACTTTCTTACTTATAATATATCGTTTTGTAAGATTTATATAAGAGAAAAGGGTATATTCTCATGAAAAAAAGGATTGATGCTCATACAATTATCAATCCTTAAATAGTATTTAGGTTTATTTTTGAACTTATTTTATGATCTAAAAATAACTTCTTCTTTGGTATAGAAATGTTTAGAAATCATGACTGAAGCAATCACGTAAACAATAGACCAAGCAATGGTAATCATAAGATGACTCATATTCATTTGATTTAAAATAGCTTCTTTAACGACTAAGACTGTATTTAAAATTGGAATATGGAATAACCAAGTGGTCGCATCTTTGACTTCCATATACATAGTGAAGATACTTAACATGATAGGAAGAAGTGAAAGAGGTGTTAAATACGTATTGGCTTCTTTGATAGATTTTGCATAAGTAGACACCATCAGTTGTAATGCACTGATAAAGATAACATAAAGAATCGTTAAGAGTGAAATCGCAAGGATCGTTTGTAGCGACATCGATAAATCAATAAGTTCACTAGAGACAAAGTGAAGTGAAACCATCACACCAATAATAGATAAGATAGAAGTAATGGCACCAAAAATAGATGTCACGATTAGTTTTGCAATAAAGATATGACTTCGTTTTGATTTGGTTGTCAATAAAGGTTCTAAAGTACCGCGTTCCTTTTCACCAGCACCTAAGTCAGTGGCAATAGGAGTAATCCCTGAAGCACTGTAGCCAATAATTAACATCGGTACCATCATCCCTAAAATCATCATAGAAATAGGATTACTATCATCATCTTTATAATGCACTTCAAATGGGATATCTTCTAAAAGACTAGGCGATACCGATAAAGAAGTGAGGATAGAAGCAGTGATGTTCTTTTTATATTGACCTAAAAGTTCTTGGATGACCATGACTGCCGCTTCACTTGATGTAGAAGAAACGTCATAGTAAAGATCAATAGTTGGATTTTCTCCCCTCGTTAAAGCTTCTTCATAATGATCTGGGATATCAATATAAGCAATGATATCGTCTTGATAAACAGCTTCAATAGCGTCATTACCTAGTTGATCTGTAATTTCAAAGTAATTAGTTTGTTTAAAGAGATCTTTGAGTGTTTCACTATCACTATTTAAAGCAATAGGATACACTTTTGTTTCATCAACATTCATCATGTTCATGGAAGCTGACATTGAAAAGTAAAAGACAAAAGGTAAGATAAGGATAGGTACCAGGAATGTCATCATTAATGTTTTTCTATCTCTTAAAATATCAATAAATTCTTTTTTAACAATGGTGAATATATTATTCATGTAAATCACCTCCGATAAGTTCTACAAATAAATCTTCTAAGTTGTTTTGATGGTAACGTGCTTTGAGTTCATCGAGCGTACCAGAATCGACAAGTTCACCTTTATTGATGATAATAATACGATCACATAGTTTTTCTACTTCATACATATTGTGACTAGAAAACAGAATAGCGCGATTTTCTTTTTTGCAATCAAGGATAAATTGATGGACCAAACGGGTAGAAAAAACATCTAAACCTGTGCTAGGTTCATCAAATAACATGATATGAGGATCATGGATGATACTACGTGCCAGAGATACTTTTTGTTTCATACCACGAGAGTATTTACCTACCTTTCGATCAATATAGGTTTCCATTTCCAATTTTTTAGCTAATAAATCGACTTGTGCTTGTGCCTGTTGTTCATTCATACCATTCAGCTTAGCAAAGTAAATCATATTTTCACGTCCTGTGAGTCGATCGTATAAGGCTACATCGCCACCAAAGAGAATGCCGATTTCCTGTCTGACAGATTCGGGATGTTCTTTAATTTCATAACCATTGAGCCAAGCATGGCCATGTGTCGGTTGCATTAATGTGGCTAGAATACGTAAAGTTGTTGTTTTTCCAGCTCCGTTTTCACCAAGCAGTCCGACGATTTCTCCTTCATGAACTTCAAAGGAAATATCGTTGACAGCATTAACTTTTTTAAATGTTTTTGTAAGATGTTCAACTTTAATCATGGTATCATTCCTCCTTCATATCATGTATGACCATGTACATGATATCCTCGCTCATTATAACATTTGGATTATTTTTATTCAATAAAATTATATATATTATTTATAGACATAAAACGAGATATTTAAAATACGATGATGGGATGCGTATTTTTTAAATAGGATGGAAAATACAAGATCAATGTCTATGATATAAGATGATAAATTCGTTATTTTCACATATTTATAAGATGTTTTTGAGGTTTTTATGTTTTAACATATGCTATAATAACAATACTAAAAAGAGGTGATATGTGTGTTAGATGAAATTGAACTTCTAAGATCGTTGTGTGAAAAGCATGGCATTCCTGGTTATGAACAAGATGTCTGTTTAACACTCAAACCATATTTTGAAGCATATATGAATGAAGTGACACAGGACGGGTTAGGAAGTCTTATCGGTTATCAAAGAGGGCATCAAGCTTCTAAAACATTGATGCTTGCAAGCCATATGGATGAAGTAGGGGCCATGGTCAAACAAATTGATGAGGATGGATTTATCACTTTACAAGCGATGGGAGGCGTTAGTCCATTTGCTTTACTAAATCAAATGATGGTCCTGACATTACGTGATGGTCGTCAAGTCATGGGGGTTATAGGAACCACTTTTGAAAATAAAAAAATCAAGGATATTGAATTTAATGATCTTTATTTAGATTTAGGTATGAACCAAAAAGAAGTCAAACAACTCGGTGTCAGACCGGGAGACAAGGTGACTTTCTCATCGGATTTTTATTGTCTTCATGAAACGAAAGTTGTATCTAAAGCATTAGATGACCGTGTCGGGTTATGGATCTTGTTGATGGTAGCTAAACGATTAAAGGAAAAAGAAAAACATATTGATGTGGCTTACTGTGCCACTGTT
>CANPGX010000152.1 GCA_947573745.1 uncultured Erysipelotrichaceae bacterium
TCATTAAAAATCTCTTCAGCATCCATCTCTAGTTCAGGAAATTCTATCTTCTTCAAAGCTAAAACTTCGACTAAACGCTCATGAAATAACTTTTCATCAATAAATTCTGCCATACGGATCCCTACACGTGCATATTTATCGACATAGGTAGGTCCAATGCCTTTTTTGGTTGTGCCAATAGAATTGGCCCCTCTTCTTTTTTCTTGAATTTCATCTATTTCCATATGATAAGGTAAAATAATATGAGCACGATCACTAATATGCATCTTATCTGTGGCAATACCTGCATCATTTAAATATTTCATTTCTTCTAATAAAGCTTTTGGATTAATGACCATTCCATTTCCTAAAACAACATCATGTCCAGCAAAAATACCTGAAGGAATCAATCTCAAAGCAAATTTTTGATGATTAAATTCAATGGTGTGTCCTGCATTATTTCCACCTTGATAACGCACCACGATATCTGCTTTTTGTGCAAGATAATCTGTAATCTTGCCTTTTCCTTCGTCTCCCCATTGACTACCCGTCACTACAACACCTGACATAATTATCATCCCTTCTTCTTTACAAAATACTTCCTTATTTTACACCATACAAAAAGCATTTTCCATACTTTTTTATATGTTTAAAACAGTGCTGAAGCTAATCCTGGAAGCATGACACAAATCAAAGTAATCACTACCGCCGAAATCAAAGCTCCAACCATTGCACAAAGACAACACTTCTTAAAATCTAAGCCCAAAAAAGTCGCTACAGCCGTACCTGTCCATACGCCTGTCGTAGGCAAAGGAATACCAATAAATGTAATTAAAGCAGCTTCCTTATACTTTTCAAACTTTCCGGTATTCTTTTGTATCTTTCGTTCAATAAAACCAACAAATCCAGGGAATAAATGATGTTCCTTCATAAATCTCATAATAAAATTAAATAAATAAAAAATAAAAGGCACAGGAATCAAAGAACCGATATAAGAAGCTATAAAAACTGTTAAAGGGGAAAGATCCATAAGAATTCCTACAGGTATAGCCCCTCTTTGTTCAATCAGTGGAATAGCCGATATGATTAATACATATAAAATTTTACGCATAGTAACCTCCTTGATACTTCTCACTCATTATATCAAACTATGCTTTAATCACAATAAAAATGAGAAAAAGAAAAGGTAAAACATGCATTTTACCCTAATCTAACTGACTCATTGGTAACATCGCTGCACCAATAGCACCACAATCCTCTAATGCTACATGTAACAATGGAATATGTCCACGCATACCCACATGAATCTTTTGATTAAATTGTTCATTTAAACGTTCCAAGAAATATGGACTACTCTTCATAACGCCACCACCTAAGACAAAACAATGTGGATCGACGGTTAATGCAATAGCCGCAAATAACGTTGCCCATTCACTGACCACTTCGTCAACAATAGCCTGTGCTTTTAAATCACCTTCATCAGCTAATCTAAAGACATCACCAGCATGATTCACTTGGTTTTCACCTAAAATTTCTTTTCCTTTACGGACGATAGCTGTTCCACTGGCTTCTCCTTCACTGGCACCAGGATTAAGAGCACCTTGTTTATAACCATTGGTTTTGACAATGATATTGCCTACTTCTCCAGCATGACCACGTCCACCAGAAATCAATTTACCATTGACGACAAAAGCACCACCAATGCCTGTTGACAACGTGATATAGTACACTGTTGGATAACCTTTACCAGCGCCTAATAAAGCCTCCGCTAAACCAGCCACGTTCGCATCATTATCAATAAAAACAGGTTTATTGAAACGATCAGCAATCTTTTGACAAATAGGATAATTTTCAAAACCAGGTAAATTACTTGCCATGATCATCACACCATGAACCGTATCTACTGGACCTGGTACACCGATACCAATCCCTAATACCTGTTCAAATCCTCCACAAACACTATAATCTAATGATTCAATTTGACGAACGATCTTTGCGGTCACATAATCAGGACCTTTTTCTCTTTCTGTACGGTCTTTGACTTCTGAATACGTATTGCCTTGTTCATCCACCAACAACGTACGTACATTTGTTCCACCTAAATCAATTCCAATATAATATTTCATCATTAAGCCTCCCATATATCTTTATTATACCTAAAACCCCTTACAAATGAAATATCCTTTCTTCAATCTTTTTTAAATGATTAGGCAAAGGAGCTTCAATTTTCTTTCCTTTTAAGTAAGATAGAGCACCAAAAGGTTTTACAAACACCACTTGATAAGCATGAAGAAATTGGTGTTGAAGATGATATTCTTTTCTAATAGATTTATTCAGTTCGAAATCTCCATATTTACTATCTCCGATGATTTCATGATGAACACTGGCTAAATGAACCCGAATCTGATGCGTTCTTCCAGTCACTAATTTCACTTTCAATAAACTAAAATCATCATTAAATTTCACCGGTTCTATCAACGTATGCATCGTTAATGCCCCTGGATGATCCTTTGAGACCATCACGACTTTTCCCTGTGTCTCGTCTTTACAAGCATAACCTAATAATGTCATTGCCTGATCAACTTTACCTTTACATATGGTCAGATAAGTTTTATCAATACAATGTCTTTTCTTCATCATTTCATTCAAGGTCTGCAAGGCTACCAATGTTTTTCCGAAAATGACGATCCCGCTTGTATTACGATCTAAACGATGAACGGGGCCAGGAACAAATGTATTTTCTGGGCTAGGAGCATAGGCTTTCGTTTCTACCAAATAAGCCAAGACTTGATTTGTTAATGTATCTCTACTTTCATGTTGATCTTCATGTACCAATAGCCCCGCAGGTTTATTGACCACTAAAATATGTTCATCTTCATAAAGAATTTTAAACGTTCTTTTTAAATCATAAATATCTTGCGCATTAGAGAAAGCTTGAAATTTATCTTCATATAAAAATAAAGACAATGTATCTCCTTCTTGTAAGATATAATCTTCTTTGATCCACTTGCCATTGACTTTGATATCTTTTTTTCTAAACATCTTATAAATCAAATTCACTGGTGCCTGATCTAATAATTTTTTGACATATTTATCGGCACGCATATGCGCACTATTTTGATCAATCACAAAAGTTTTCATTCTATCACCCCTTGCATTATAACATAGATTTTTAAATTTTTCACTTTTTTACATGTAACCCTTTACATGTAAAAAATTTGTGTTATAATGAAAATGTAGAGTAAATCATATTTACTCACATACCCCCTATTATCACCCTTACGTGAGAATAAGAACAAAACATGCTCCCCCGCATGTTTTTTCTTTTGCCTTTATACTTCCATTTTGTTATACTCATCATGGTGATCAATATGGAAAAAACATTAAACAGTCAATGTATTTATGACGGTAAGATCTTACAACTCTATCGTGATGAAGTTTTATTACCTCATCAACAAACAGGTATTCGGGAAGTGGTCCATCATCATGGTGGTGTTGGCATCTTAGCTATAAAAAACCAGCACATCCTTCTTGTCAAACAATATCGCTATCCATTTCAAAAAGAAACCATTGAAATTCCAGCGGGCAAAATAGAAGCCAATGAAGAACCTTTAAAGTGTGCTTATCGTGAACTTGAAGAAGAAACCGGTTATGGTGCTCATGACATGGCCCTGATTTCCTCTGTGTTACCTACACCAGGTTATAGTGATGAATGTATCTATCTTTATGAAGCTAAACAACTCTATCGT
>CANPGX010000153.1 GCA_947573745.1 uncultured Erysipelotrichaceae bacterium
GTCATAATTTCAATGAAATTAAAGAGCAAAAAGAAGCTTTTGAATTAGAATACCAAGCATTACCTTCTTTAGTAGAACGACAAAATAGTATTTCAAAAAAATTAGAGCAGTTGTGGAATCAACGAGAAATATTACAAGATCTCAATAATATTGAAAAAAATATTGAAAGTGTAAAAAAAGATTATGAATATACTATAATACAATGTCGTCAGATGGATGAAGAAATAAAGGATCATCAAGAACAATGTATAAGTTTAGAAACTTCTATTAAGGAAAATGATCAATATGAGGTTCAACGATTATCTTTAGTTTCAAAACTCAAAGAACAAGAGCAACGACGAGCTATTTTAGAGCAATATCATCAATTAGAGGAGCAGCAGATTAAATTAGAGGAAGAGCATTTTGATTTAAGTGAGCAATTTAATCAATTGAATGAGGATTATCAAAAAGCTGTCAACAACTATTTTCAACAGGATACGCTATATAAAAAGGAACAAGCAGGAATATTGGCTTATCAACTTGAAGATGGACAACCTTGCCCAGTATGTGGCGCTATTCATCATCCAAAGTTAGCTCCATTAAGTCATCATGTTGTGACTATTGAGGAATTAGATCAATTAGGAGGTGTCTATAAAGAAAAAGAAAAGATAAAAAATGAAGCGTATGAACGTGTGATGCAATGTCAGAAAGATTTAACTTTGATGAAGGCGAAAAAAGAAAGCTTATTAACATCACTTCAACTAGAAGGAAATTTAGAAAAAGAACAGTTTACACGTTATTTACACGAGTGTATAGAAAAGGTAAATAATATTCATCAAGAAATAAAATTTCTAGATCATCAAAAAAAGCAATGGATCAAAAATAAAGAAAAATTGAGTGAACTTTCTTCCAAGATAGAAGACATACGTTTTCGTTTAGAAAATGAAACAAAAAAAGGCCATCAATTTAAGGAGGTTATAGTAAAGTTAACGACGCAATTTGATGAGAAGCAAAAACAATGCCAATGGAAAGATATCCAGGAATTAGAAAATAATGAGTATACACTTCAAAAAGAGGTAACTCAAATAAAAGATAAGGTCAATCAAATACAACTGAACTATACACAGTCACAAGAGAAATATCATGAATTATTAGGCAGATATCATGTGTTAGAAAAGCAATACCATCATCAAATCAATTATTTTGCGGATATGAAAGTATCGTTCAATCAGCAAGTTCTAAAAAGTTTTGAGAGTTTAGAGGTATATCAGCAGTATCAACGTCATCTAGAAGATTTAGAATCCTTGGAAATAAAAGTTAAAGAATATCGGGAAGAATGTTGGCAGATTGAACAGCGATTGATGATACTGCAACAGCATCTAGAGAACCAAGATGTTTCTAATATAGAGGAACTTAAAATAGAGGTAGCATTATTAGAAAAACAAAAGAAAGAAGTAGAAGAAAAAGAACAACTTTATTTTCATCGATTTAAGAGTAATGAAAGAGTGATCACTTCTTTTAAAGAAGCATTAAAGGTATATCATGATTATTTTCATGAGTGGCAACTATGCCAAGATCTTTTTAATGTTACTTCTGGGCAAAATAGATTGCGCTTATCTTTTGAAAGATTTGTTTTGACATCCTATTTTGATCAGGTGTTGAATTTAGCAAATCATCGTCTTTTAAGTTTAAGTCAGGGACGTTATTGTCTTTTGAGAAAATTGAATAAGAGCAAAGGACAGGCACAACAAGGGTTGGATCTTGAAGTCTTGGACTATGAAACTGGTTATTTAAGAGATGTAAAAACGCTTTCTGGCGGGGAGTCTTTTAAAGCGGCGCTTGCTTTAGCATTAGGATTATCTGACATGATTCAAAGCTATCATGGAGGTATTGAGTTAAATACGTTATTTATTGATGAAGGATTTGGGTCTTTAGACCAGCAATCCTTAGATCAGGCATTGCGTGTCTTAACGCAATTACAAGAACATTCTAAAGTTATTGGTATTATTAGTCATGTGAATGAATTAAAAGAAAGAATAACGACACAAGTACGTGTTTATAAAAAAGAAAATGGAAGTACTATGAAAATTGTTTGTGACTAAAAATAAAGATTATAATGCAAAAAGAATTTAAATTTGATATGATAGTAAAGAAGTTTAAAAAAGGAGAGATAGTATGGTAAAGAATATCAAAAATGATGCAATTACACCTCGTGATGTTGATTTTGCACAATGGTACACAGATGTATGCAAAAAAGCAGAACTTATGGATTATTCAAGTGTTAAAGGATTTATCATTTATCGACCTTATGGCTATGCGATGTGGGAAATTATTCAAAACTATATGGATAAGCGTTTTAAAGAAACTGGACATGAGAATGTTTATATGCCTTTATTAATTCCTCAGTCACTATTACAGAAAGAAGCTGATCATGTTGAAGGTTTTGCTCCTGAATGTGCAGTGGTCACAAAAGGTGGATTGAATGATTTAGAGGAACCACTGGTTATTAGACCGACTTCTGAGACATTATTTTGTGAGCATTATGCCAAGATTGTTAACTCTTACCGTGATTTACCTAAGAAATACAATCAATGGTGTTCTGTTGTTCGTTGGGAAAAAACAACACGTCCATTTTTAAGAGGATCAGAATTCTTATGGCAAGAAGGACATACAATTCATGCGACAGAAGAAGAAGCTAGAGCAGAGACTTTAGGTATGTTGGATATTTATAATGAAACAGCTAAAGAGTTATTGGCTATTCCAATGGTTACAGGAAGAAAAACTGAAAAGGAAAAGTTTGCTGGAGCTGAAGAAACATATACTATGGAAGCTCTTATGCATGATAAAAAGGCTTTACAGTCAGGAACTACACATTATTTTGGACAGGGTTTTGCTAAAGCCTTTGATATGAAATTTTTAGATAAAGATAACCAACAAAAATATGTTTATCAAACATCGTGGGGTGTTTCAACACGTCTATTGGGTGCAATTATTATGATTCATGGTGATGACAATGGTTTAGTTTTACCACCAAGAGTAGCACCAATACAAGTTGTGATTGTGCCAGTCCAACAACAAAAAGAGGGTGTTTTAGATAAAGCTTATGAATTGGAAAATATTTTAAAAGCACAGGGTATTCGTGTACAAGTGGATAGCTCTGACAAAACACCTGGTTGGAAATATAGTGAAGCAGAAATGCGTGGTATTCCAGTACGTATTGAAATAGGTCCAAGAGATATTCAAAACAATCAATGTATGATTGTACGTCGTGTAGATGGTCAAAAAGAATGTTTTGATTTATCTGGTGATTTAACAGAATATCTTTCTAAGGTATTGGATGATATTCATCAATTAATGTACCAAAAAGCAGAAACTTTCTTAAAAGAAAACATACATTCAGTATATGATTATGATGAATTTAAAGATGTATTAGAAAACCAAGGTGGCTATTTACGTGCTTCATGGTGTGGGGATGAGGCATGCGAAGCAAAAATTAAAGAAGAAACTGGTGCAACATCGCGTTGTATTCGTGTGGGAGATACACCAGAAGAAACCTGCATTTGTTGCAAAAAGAAAGCAAAACATGTTGTCTATTTTGCGAAGGCCTATTAAAAGCGATGTGAAATCATCGCTTTTTTGTTCAAATGAAGGAGAAGTCAAGTATGTATATTGAAACGCAAAGATTAATCATTAGAGATTGGACGTTAGAAGATGTCAATGATATGTATGCATATGCTAAA
>CANPGX010000154.1 GCA_947573745.1 uncultured Erysipelotrichaceae bacterium
TAACATTAAAACTAAAACGTCCCTTATCATATCCACGAATCTTAGATTCACTCGTTGAAGCGAATAAATCGCGAATATCATCAAACACCCCTGTGTAAGTCGCTGGGTTAGAGCGTGGTGTTCTACCAATCGGATTTTGATCTACTTCAATAATTTTATCAACATATTCTAGTCCTTTAATGCTCTTGTGTTTTCCTGGTTTTTCTTTTGAGTGGTAAATGCTTGAAGCCAAAGCACGACATAAAATATCATTTACCAGTGTACTCTTACCACTACCAGAAACACCTGTGACCACAATAAAGCATCCTAATGGAAAAGAAACTTGGATATTCTTTAAATTATGTTCACTGGCTCCAATAACTTTAAGCACATGTCCATTACCTTTACGTCTTTTTTCTGGCACAGCAATCTTCTTTCTTCCCGAAAGATAAGCCCCCGTAATAGAATCTTCACACGCCATAATTTCTTGTGGTGTACCAGCAGCAATGATTCTACCACCATGAACTCCTGCTCCTGGTCCGATATCGATAATATAATCACTCGCTCTCATCGTATCTTCATCATGTTCTACAACGATCACTGTATTTCCTAAATCACGAATCGAATGAAGTGTAGCGATAAGACGGTCATTATCACGTTGATGTAAACCAATAGATGGTTCATCCAGTACATACAAGACACCGGTTAAGCGAGAACCAATTTGCGTAGCTAGACGAATACGCTGGGCCTCACCACCAGAGAACCCCCCTGCTTTTCGTTCTAATGTCAAATATCCGAAACCTACATCATTTAAAAAGCCTAAACGATCGGTAATTTCTTTAAGAATTAAAGAAGCAATCAATGTTTCGCTTTCTGTCAATGTTAAATTTTTAAAGAAATCCAGTGCTTTTGAAATAGATAACGCTGTTAATTCGGCAATATTTAAACCACCTACACGAACAGATAAAACCTGGTCTGTTAAACGACGTCCTTGGCATGTAGGACAAGTGTGTTCACTCATAAAAGAAGCATACCATTCTTTAGACCATGAAGAGGTCGTTTCCTCAAAACGTCGTTCAAGGAAAGGTTTCATCCCTTCAATATATTTTGTTGTATGACTCACATTTCCTGAACTTGAGGTGATTGAATAAGAAATAGGTCGATCTGAACCATACATAATAATCGCTAATTCCTTTTTTGTGAGTTCACGATAAGGTTTATCCATATCAATATGGTAAGTTTTACATAAAATCTGGAATCTTTGCCACTCAATACGATCTGTTCCAACAGCTGATTTAAAATAACGAATAGCCCCTTGATTAAGTGACAAATCTTTATCCGGAACCATTAAATCTTCATCTAATTCATTCTTAATCCCTAACCCATTACAATCTAGGCAAGCGCCTAAAGGTGAATTAAAAGAGAATAAACGTGGTTCTAGCTTAGGGACTGAAAAACCACAGATAGGACAAGCTTGTCTTGATGAAAATAAACGTTCTGTATGATCTGTTAAATTTTCGACAATGACTTCTCCATCAGTCAATTTTAAAGCTGTTTCCAAAGAATCCGTCAATCTTGACTTAAAATCTCCTTTTTTAATAATACGATCCACAATGACTTCAATATGATGACGTTTATTTTTATCTAACGTGATGTCTTCTTCTAATAGATGTTCCTCTTGATCGACACGCACACGAATAAACCCTTGTTTAAGTAATTGTTCAAATAAATCCTTTTGCGTTCCCTTTTTATTTTTAACAAGAGGCGCTAAGATTTGTAGACGACTTCCTTCTTCATAATCACTGATCACATCGACCATTTGCTTGATGGTCTGAGCTTGAATAGCGATACCATGTTCTGGGCAATATGCCACCCCAATACGTGCATAAAGTAAACGCAAATAGTCATAAATTTCTGTCACTGTACCAACTGTTGAACGAGGATTATTATTGGTGGTTTTTTGATCGATCGCAATAGCCGGTGACAACCCTTCAATACGATCAACATCCGGCTTTTCAACATTTCCTAAGAATTGTCTTGCATAAGCACTTAAAGATTCGACATAGCGGCGCTGACCTTCAGCATAAATCGTATCAAACGCTAAAGATGTTTTCCCACTTCCAGATAATCCTGTCATAATGACAAGTTGATTTCTAGGAATTTCAACATCGATATTTTTTAAATTATTGACTCTTGCACCTTCAATGATAATTTTTTCTTGTTCCATCTTTATACTCCTTCAACATATCTATGATCTCTTCTTTTGTGTAATCTTTGAGTTGATATAAATAAGCTTGTTTTAATAAATCCTGAAATTGTTTAGAAGGTTGAAACCCTTCCTCTATTAAATCTTGACCTTTAATCAAAGGCTCTAATCGTCTATGACCATATTTTTGATCAATCTCTTTCATAAATTGACCAAAACGCTCTAATAAGCTTTCATCTGCAGAATACCTTCCTATTTTATCACACTTACTCATGAAGATTAAATCATTTAATGGTAAAATTCCATCAATCTTTTCTAATAAAAGATAATAACGTTGTTTGGAAAAACCATGTAGCATCATATTCATCAAGATCATATGATCTTCAATCATCTCAAGGACATACTTTTGTCTTTTTTTAGAAGGTATCCATGCTTGAACAAATGCCTCTGCCATTTTTCTTCCTATTTTTGCATGATAAGGAGCATGTCCATCAATGGTCGTTATCGCTCCTTTACCTACATCATGCAACAAACATGCCCACATAAAGCCTAGGGGATCTTGACTTTGATTTTTAACGCGACTTCCTGCCTGAACCACGAGTTTGACATGATTAAAAACACAACCTTCAGGATGATAGTCCAAACGTTGTGGTGTTGTTGTTAAACGAGCTAATAAAGGTGGTAAAGCGCCCACATGCTCTAAAACTTCTAGTCCTTTTTCTGGCGCCATGCCTAAAAGTAATTTTTGATATTCTTGTTGGATGCGTTCTTGACTTAAATGATCTAATCGATGTTCCTCTACCATTTCCTGAGCAGCTTTTAAAGTATTCTCTTCAACATCAAAATCTAAACGAGAAACAAACTGTGCTAAACGTAAAACACGTAAAGGATCTTCTTTAAAGGTCTCCTTTCGATGATAACGTAATAAACGGCGTGCTAAATCTTTTCGTCCATCAAAAGGATCTATATATTCATCCAATAGCGGATCATAGAGAATACTATTAATCGTAAAATCTCTTCTAGAACAAGCTTCGCGATAATCTAAAAATGGATTTAAATCGACCCTAAAGTCTTGATGCTTTAAACCATATTGAGTTTCTATTCTCGGTAAAGCAAAATCAACAGTGGGTAATGTATCCACTTTTAAAATTCCAAAGCTTTTCCCCATCTCACGTACTTTTCCAAATTGTTGTAATAGTGTATACAGATCCTGATATGTCAAACCATAAACTTCAACATCCATATCATGGATATCTTTTTGTAACAAATCATCACGAATAGCACCACCGACAATGAACGCACGTCCTTTTTGACGACGAATTTCTTGAAAAATCTGTAAAGAAAGAGGGGATAAATAAATCATATTTATTTTTCCCCCTTCATTTCCATGATCATATCTCTCAAGATCATCGCTCTTTCAAAATCAAGCGCTTTGGCTGCTTCTTTCATTTCTCTTTCAAGATCTTCAATCTGTACTTTCTTTTCCTTTTTCTTATGTTGTTGACT
>CANPGX010000155.1 GCA_947573745.1 uncultured Erysipelotrichaceae bacterium
GTTCGCCAAGAAGGTAAAGCTTATATCGGACAAGACGGCGATATTATGTTTTTCAAATTTAATGTTTAAAGATGGAGCTCTGCCTTGGCAGAGTTTTTTATTTCTTGAAGAATCTAAAATAACAAGGGGTTTCTAATGAAATATTAAGGCATTTGTAGTATAATGCCTTTTAGGAGATGATGTGTGATGAAAAAAGAAATTTTAGAACTTCAACAGTATATGCAAGGGCATCATTATGATGCCTTTTTAGTCGAAACAGCTGATGAACATCAGTCTGAATATGTGGGTGATTATTATAAGGTCAGAGCTTATTTATCCAATTTTACAGGTTCTGCCGGAACTTTATTAGTCACTTTAAATCAAGCTTATTTATGGACAGACGGACGTTATTTCATTCAAGCGGAAAATGAATTAAAAGATAGTGGTATTACGTTAATGCGTATGGGACAAAAAGGGGTTGAAACTTTAGAAGAGGTATTAGGCAATTTAGCTTCGGATATGATGTTAGGTTTAGATATGCGTATGGTAAGCGTAGAGTGGTTATCTCATTTTAAAGCTTCGTTTCCCAAAGCTTTAGTTATGCATGACCCCAAAGCGTTCGATGAACTTTGGCTAAATAGACCAAAGCGTAGCTGCACACCTGTTTGGGATTATGATGTTCAATATTGTGGGGTATCTCGTCAAGAAAAAATAAAACTTGTGAAGCAACAAATGGCTAAAAAAGGTGCTTTAGGTATGTTAGTGGGGGGATTGGACGATGTCAGTTGGTTGTTAAATCTACGTGGACATGATGTAACTTGCAATCCTGTCGCTTTAAGTTTTTTATTAAAAGATAGTTGCTTTATTAGAAGCTGATGGCATTACCTTACGCCCTTATGAAGCGATTTATGATGATTTAGAATTATATGATAGCGGGACTTTATGGATTGATCCAAAGAAAACAAATGCGGCGTTGGTCGAATGTTTAAATCCGCAAATACCTTTATTAAAAGAGGATTTACCGATTGCCTTGATGAAAGCTATTAAAAATCCAATTGAGATTGCCTGCACAAAACAAGCTCATATTTATGATGGTGTGGCGGTAACTAAATGGATGTATTGGTTAAAGAAAACCATTAAGGAAAGAGATTTAGATGAATTAGAAGTACAGGATTATTTAGAAAAAATGCGAGCGGAGCAACCGGGTTACATTGAACCAAGCTTTTCTACCATTTGTGCATACAATGCCAATGCGGCGATGATGCACTATCAGGCAACTAAAGAAAACTATGCGACAATTCAAGCTAAAGGTATGTTATTGGTAGATTCGGGTGGACAGTATTTAAAAGGAACAACCGATATTACAAGAACGCTTATCTTAGGAGAAGTACCTGATGTTTTTAAAAAGCATTTTACCCTTGCGTTAAGAAGTATGCTACGTTTACAGTCTGCTTGTTTTTTAGAAGGTTGTACAGGTTTAAATTTAGATATTTTAGCTCGTGGACCGTTATGGGATTTAAACTTAGATTATCAATGTGGCACAGGGCATGGTGTTGGGCATCTATTGAATGTCCATGAAGGCCCAAATGGATTTAGGTGGAAAGTTTTAGCTAATCGCAATGAAATGGCTGTTTTAAAACCGGGAATGATTACGACAAATGAACCGGGGGTTTATATCGAAGGTAGCCACGGTGTCCGCCATGAAAACGAATTATTATGTGTTTTTAAAGAAGAAAATGCCTCTGGACGCTTTTTAACTTTTGAACCTATCACTTATGCACCGATTGATTTAGAAGGTGTTCAAGTGGAATTGTTAGAGAAGGCTGAAAAAGAAGCTTTAAATCAATACCATGCTTTAGTTTATCAGACGTTAGCCCCTTATTTAGAGGCAGATGTTCAAGCTTGGTTAAAAGACATAACAAGAGCGCTTTAGGAGGTAACGATGAAAGAGGAATTGGTATATACACAAAAGATAACCTTAGGCTATCAGCATTTTGATTTTAGCGGGCATTGGAAATTGGCGGATATGTTTAAACAACTGTCCGACTTGGCAACTACCCATGCGCAAAAATTGGGGGTTTATCGTCCTGATATGGCTCAAAACTATGGTTGGGTCGTTTCTAAAATTCGTTTACGTATTTTAAAACCATTGAAAAATGAGGATACAGTTTCCATGGTGACTTGGGCTAGTGAGGGGTCAAGAGTTATTTTCCCACGTTATTACCAAATCAAAGATAGCCTAGGAGATTTATGTGCGGAAGGTGTTGGGTTATGGACTTTATTGGATT
This sequence comes from uncultured Erysipelotrichaceae bacterium, assembly GCA_947573745.1. GTDB lineage: Bacteria > Bacillota_I > Bacilli_A > Erysipelotrichales > Coprobacillaceae > CANPGX01. The sequence continues at coordinate 2,268 of CANPGX010000155.1, forward strand.
TACAAAAAAGAAGAATTGCCATGCCTAGCCGTGTAGGTATTATTTTTCCGGAAAACTTGCCGGAGCCATTAGAGATTAAAGTGGCAACCGATTTTTCCGATGAGCAAGGCTATACATTTATCGAGAATAGACAGGTGCGTTACAGTGATGTTGATACGAATCAACATTTGAATAATGCAAGATACATCGAGTGGGTCTGTGATATTTTAGATAGTGAACGTTTTAAACAACATTATATTGCGGATTTATCTGTTTATTTTAAAAAGGAAACCGCCCCAAACGAAGTTCTTGCTTTAGAGATGAAAGAAGATGGGGATTGGTTCTATGTTCGTGGTTTGAAAGATGGGGAACTGCATTTCGCAGTTGAAGGACAATGGCAAAGGTATTGATGACGGGAGCTAGTGGCGGGATTGGGCTAATGACAACTGAATTATTGGCAAGTCAAGGTTATGAAGTTGTGGCAACCGTTCGTCCTTCTAGTGATATGACGCAAATTAAAGCTTTAAGTGAAAAGTATGCAACTTTAACTATTGAGCATTTTGATGTTTTAGATGCCTTGTATTATCCGAAAATCCTTAAAGATTTAGAAGACAGACACAATGGATTTGATATTATTGTGATGAATGCCGGTGTGCTATATGGCGGTTTAATTGAGAAGATGACTTCCGCTCAAATTATGACAACAGTTCAAACCAATCTATCGGCGTGTATTGCCATTACTTCAACTTTGGTAGAGGGCATGAAAGAAAGAGGTCAGGGAAAATTGATTTTTATCTCAAGTTTAGCGGCATCTCGTCCTTTGCCTTATTTATCTGTCTATAATGCTTCAAAGGCCGGTTTAGAAGGTTTGGCAAAAAGTCTTTATCTTGAGTTAGCACCTAGCTATATTGATGTCTATTTAGTCGAACCGGGCTTCTACCAAACAGATTTATGGCGACATGAAGCGGATTGTCAAGATCAAGAAACACAAAAAGTGAAAAAATTAGCATATTTTATGACGAAACCAAGAGATGTGAAAGAGGTTACGTTTCAAATTCTGAAAATTTGTGAAGGTAAATCAAGACGATTTCATCATACTTTTGGACACTATGCCAAATTTCAGTGTCTATGTAAGCCTTTTATCTACACGAAATGCGGAAAAACGCTTTATAAATACCTATTAAGGCGGATAAAGTAGTTTTCAAAAAATGTAAACACAAAATAAAATAATTTGCTATAATGTAAACGTCCCAAATTTCTATAATATATTTCATTCGTATTCCCGTTTCGAATGAGAAAAAAGTTGCGTTCCCGTCGCAACTTTTTTTGTGTTTAAACAATGTAAAAAGCTTGGTATT
>CANPGX010000156.1 GCA_947573745.1 uncultured Erysipelotrichaceae bacterium
TGGTGGGTTACCTAACCAAGAACAGGTTGTTGAGTTAGATGCTTCTTTTATGGATGGCGATACTTTAGATATTGGTGCTATAGGTGGGATTCGTGATTTTGCCAATCCTATATCTATTGCACGTGCTTTAAGCAAAGAACACTATAATAATTTTCTTGTTGGAGAAGGCGCAGAAAAATATGCTAGTTTACATGGCTTTGAAAGAAAAACCATGTTGACCCAAAGAGCTAAAAAACATTATGAAAAAAGAAAAAAAGCGACTTTGGATCAAGGATTAAGTCCATATAGTGGTCATGATACGGTAGGAATGGTAGCTTTAGATGTCCATGGTAAGATGTGTGTAGGCACATCGACTTCGGGATTGTTTATGAAGCGTCCAGGACGAATAGGGGATTCGCCTATTCCTGGAAGTGGCTATTACGTAGATAGTCATGTTGGTGGGGCTTGTGCTACAGGATTAGGAGAAGATGTGATGAAAGGTTGTGCCACTTATGAGATCGTTCGATTAATGAAAGATGGACTGACACCACAAGAAGCTTGCGAGAAAGTCGTTAATGATTTAGAACAAACATTATTAAAAAGAAAAGGTATCGTAGGGGATCTTTCTTTTGTGGCCATGGATTGTTTAGGAAACTGGGGTGTGGCTACAAATATTCCTGAATTCTCATTTGTGGTTGCAACAAAGAACTTACCAGCCACTGTTTATCTTTCAAAACGTGTGGATGGTCATTGTATTCACACACTTGCAAGCAAGGAATGGTTAGAAGCTTATGAAAAAAGAATTAGAATGCCTTTATAAAGAAACATTATTAAGAAGTGATGAGACACTTTCCTCTTATACATGTCAAACACTTCAAAGTTTGATCAATCAAGGAATGTTGTTTGCTTATGCGACAGCACGTTCTTCAACGACAGCTAAAAAAGTCACACAAGGTTTAGAAGCTAAGATGCCCATGATTGTCTATAATGGTGCGTTTATTATAGATAGTATAACGCATGAACGTTATGTGACGAATACCTTTTCGAAAAAAGAGACGAAAGAGATTATGCGTCTTCTTTTCCAATATGATATATCACCTATTGTTTATGCCTTAATTGACCAACAAGAAAAGTTTTCCTATGATCAAACAACTTGTACACCAGGCATGAAACAATTTTTAAAGACACGACAACAAGATCCTAGACATCGTGCTTTGAAAGATAAAAAACATTTATTGGATGGAGATGTTTTCTATTTTACTTGTATTGATGAAGCAGAAAAATTAGAACCTCTTTATCAACAGTTAAAAGATACTTATACTTGTGTTTATGATGTAGATCTTTATACAAAGAAAACATGGTTAGAAATCATGCCTAAAAAAGCAACGAAAGCCCATGCTGTTCAACAACTCAAATCTTTATTGAACTGTCGTAGGGTCGTCTGTTTTGGTGATGCTAAAAATGATTTATCTATGTTTGATATAGCAGATGAAGCCTATGCTGTAGCTAACGGTGATCCCTTACTTAAAGCTAAGGCAACAAAAGTGATTGGACATCATGATGAGGATGCTGTAGCGCATTTTCTAGCAACATATCATCTATAAAATATAAAAACAGTCAAGAAGATATAAAGCATACAGAACTTGAATCGCTGATTCAACAAACGTAGTTTGCTTCGATCATTAACTTGACTGTTTTTTCATGAAAATAAAAAAAGATACTTCATGTATCTCATAAAAATGGGGCGGACGATGGGAATCGAACCCACGAAATGCCAGAGCCACAATCTGGTGTGTTAACCACTTCACCACATCCGCCATCTTTGCTTGATTAAGCATATTTTATTCTACTTGAATTCAAAGTGTTTGTAAAGACTTTTTTTAAAAAATATCATGGTCTTAAAGTGGAAGATGGATCAAATAGACCATGTACCAGCTTAGAGAAGTGATATAAAGAAATTCAATCCATCCAGTGATTTTTCCTTGAAAAATAAAAAACATCATAATCATCATGATACCTATAAAAAAATAAGATATAGCGCATCTTGCAAGATGAAAATTCCTTTGATAAAGATAAAAGAGATAAATCATTAAAAATAAAAGATAACTTAAAGCAGCAGATAGACTTAAATCAACATGCAAAGATGAAAGCCAAGGAAATTTGATCATATCATAAGGAACAAAAGCACCTAAGATCATTACAAGTAAAAGTAAAACATGTAGATATCTGAAAAAAGATGGGCATAAAAAACATTGTTGGTAAATCATTCTCATCATGATAAAAAAGTAGATACCGACAAAAATAGACCATAATTGATACCATGTATGATAGTGGAGTTGATTTGCAACATAAGTCATATTTTCATGAAACATATCAGTTTGAAGACAGAGTAATAGGGTGATGAAGGGAATGAGACATAGACCTATGAACGAAATGAGTTTCTTATATGACATAGTTTCACCTCCTTGAGGTTAATTATAGAAAGGTTGAGCAAAAAGTCAAATGTATTATTTGTATACAATCAAAATCGCAAACGGTTTCATTTTATCTATATCCATAATATTTGAAATTATATATAGATATTCAATAAAAACTATTGACAAAATACGATAAAATTTTTATAATGCTTGTGTAAATCTAAAATGCGATTTACCTTATTCCATCATTTTATAAGATGTTATTGTGGGGAAACAGATTGTAGAAAGATGGATATGTGCTTACTGTTATTCAAAGGATTGTAGGGGCCCTAAGAATAAGAGATACAATTTAATCATAATATAATAAGCAACCAACATACATGTATCCAGTAAGCAAAGACAAATAAAGTAACCAAGAGTAAAGAAGGAACGAAAAGCGATAGCGTTCCTTCTTTGCTTTTTTAGATATAAAAATTATTGATAAGCATACAATGATTTAAGAGGTGATATAATGGAACATTTATTAAATCATTTAGCTTATTATCATTTGAGTATCATTGATTGCGGACATCGTCATTATCGTTTATATGATCTTGATCGTAAAGAGTGCTATGAAATAATGAGTTTGCCTTATATTATATCTTTAGTGAAACAATGGGATCATCATCGTCAAATAAAAACAATGGATAATCATCTTAAAGTTATGTTATAATGCTTTTGGGGTGATACACATGACAGTGAAACAATGGATCAAACAGTATGGGGGACTCTTTATCTTAGCTGTTTGCGTCATATTATTTTATAAGTTTTTTGATAGTTTTCATGTGATCATCGATCTTCTTTTGTTGGTTTTAAATGTATTGACACCTTTTATTGTCGGAGCTGTTTTAGCTTATTTACTGAACCCGATTAAGAAATGGGTACAAAAGTACTTAGAAAAATCCAATCATTCTTGGGTCAAAGATAGAACACATTCATTAAGTGTCATCATTGTTTATTTTAGTTTTTTGCTGATGATTGTGATTGGGCTTATTTATCTTATTCCAACCGTTGTTAGAAGTGTAACCTATTTGTTGGAGCAGATTCCAACTTATGTGACTTCTTTTGAATCTTGGTTATTTAGTGTTGTTCCTGAACAATATCATCAAGAGGTAGAAACGACTTATCTTCATTTGATTAAG
>CANPGX010000157.1 GCA_947573745.1 uncultured Erysipelotrichaceae bacterium
TTCCTTAGCATCATAATCATCAACCTTCACATATTGATTTAATAATTTTAAGCTGACTTCCATAGGTTACTCCTTTCTTGTGAATTGATTTAAGAATCTTAAATCATCACTATAAAAATGACGAATATTATCAATGCCATACTTCAGCATTGCTACACGTTCCAATCCAATACCAAAAGCAAATCCTTGATAAACTTCAGGATCAAAACCACACATTTCCAAAACATGCGGATTGACCATGCCAGCACCTAAAATTTCAATCCATCCGGTATACTTACACATTGGACAACCTTTACCTTCACAATTATGGCATGAAATATCCACTTCAACACTCGGTTCTGTAAATGGAAAATACGATGGTCTAAAACGGATTTCTCTTTTTTCACCAAACATTTTCTTGGCAAATAATTCAAGGGTTCCTTTTAAATCAGCTAAAGTAATATTTTTATCCACAACTAAGCCTTCACATTGCATGAACTGATGAGAATGCGTTGTATCATCATCATCACGACGGTATGTTTTACCTGGACAAATGACTTTGATAGGCCCTTTACCTTGTGCCTCAAGCATGACATGCGCTTGCACAGGCGATGTATGAGTTCTCATCAATAAATTTTCATTGATATAGAAGGTATCTTGCATATCTCTTGCCGGATGACCTTGTGGTAAATTCATCAATTCAAAATTAAAATGATCAGTTTCTACCTCTGGTCCTTCAGCAATACTATAACCCATCCCGATAAATAACTCTTCTAATTCTTCTTTGATCCTATTGAGTGGATGGATACTTCCTTCAGGAATGGTTGTTCCAGGTAAGGTGATATCAATTTTTTCACTTCTTAATCGTTGATTTAACACTTCTTCTTCCAAAATATTTTTCTTTTCATCAATAGCCATTGTCAATTCTTGTTTGACTTGATTGGATACTTTACCAAATTCAACACGTTGTGCTTGATCCATATCTTTCATTGACTTCATGGCTGCTTGCATCGGTCCTTTTTTACCTAAATAAAAAACACGCAAATCATTCAATGTTTTCAAATCTTGACAAGTGTCAATCTTTAAAAGCGCTTCTTCTTTAATCTTTAATAATTCGTCCATACTGTCCTCCTTTAAACATAAAAAAAGTCATTCCCATAGGAACGACTTCATCGCGGTACCATCCTAATTCATTCATTGATTAATGAATGCTCTCTATCACTGTAACGTCGTGTCTACGATGGGGATTGGCCACACTCCAAGGTGAATTTCAATCATTGATGTATAAGAAGCTTGCACCTAACCTTCTCTCTCTACCATACATCCAATCATTTACTTATCCTTATCAACGATTTATACGATTTTTATTATACGGTTAACTTTTCAAAAAAGCAATCTTTATTTTTCATCTAGAAATGCTAAAATCTCTTCTGCATTTTTTTCTGGAGATACTTTAGGATAACCTTTCATGATCTTTCCAGTTTCATCAATGATGTACGTTGTTCTCACAATACCCATATAAGTTTTACCATATAACTTTTTTTCTTTCCATACATCGTAAGCTTGAATCACCAATGTATCAGGATCACTCAATAAAATAAAAGGTAAATCAAATTTGTTCATAAAATTCTGATGTGACTTAACAGAGTCTTTACTAATGCCTATGACTTCCACATCTCTTTGCTTAAAAGCACCATAGTTTTGTTTAAATGCACAAGCCTGTTTTGTACAACCCGCTGTGTTATCCTTAGGATAAAAATAAAGAACGACTTTCTTTCCTCTAAAAGAAGATAAACTCACTTCTTCACCATATTGATTCTTTAAAGTAAAATCAGGTGCCATACTTCCTTCTGCTAACATTCTTTTTTCCTTCTTTCTATACTTTATTTTCTATATCTATTTTAGTATAGCCATTTTGTATTATCAATAAAATCTAATTTTATGAAAAACATATTTAAGTCTTAAATATCTAATATTTTGACTAACGCATTCTGTAAAACATTTGAAAAGTTGATATTATTTGCCTCTGCCACATCATTTAACCAAACAGGAATAGTGACGTTTTTTCTAACGGATTTTTTATTATACTTCTTGTTGTATTCTACAGAATCAAACTCTATGATCATAACAAATTGATTTTTTGGGCATTTAATCGCCCCTATATTACTTTTTGGTATTTCTATATTATCCTCTTTTCTTTGCTCTAAGCATAAACCTAAACACTCTTTGGCCATTTCTACGGCCTCTTCCAAAGTGTCTCCACAAGTAACGGCCTCAGGAACATCAGGGAATGTCACCGTATAACCTCCTTCTTTCTCTTCTTCAAAAAATGCTTGATATAAGTACTTCATATTTTTACCTCCGCTCTGCTTCATTAATTTTATACAGCAAGTTTTTAAACAGCTTATGTGAACCGTTTTGTCTTACTTCAATAAATCCATTTTCTTTCAGCAACTTAATCATTTGTTTAGGAGTTTTAGGCAACCTTGAATCCCCCTTACCTAAGCAAGGGTAACACGTATTTATGCGTATTTCAATATATTTTATACGTATTTGTGCGCATTATTTAGAATTGATATTAAAATTCATTCATTTTATCTTATAATCAAGGAGTATTTAGCCAATGAAAATAAATATGGAACATAAAAAAAGGAAGCCTTCTTGCTTCCTTTCACTATTCAATTGTCATTAAAGGACGTTTCTATGTTGATGTGATTCCTTTTTTTCCTTTCCCATAGCCTTTTTCTATCTTCTTAATCACTTGTCTCCATAGATAACATCTTATTTTATGGCTTTTGGCCCCATCTTACAGGAGCCTCTTAACAAATAGGGGGTCTACACTTCTTATTGAGTCTAAATTCTTTGAAAAGAGAATAACCACGTAACTTGAACATCTTGATCCACTCCTTTCCTAACTCTTCTTTCAATGTTATTATAGCAGATTTTATTTTAGAAAAAAACCGTTTTCAATCATTTTTAATTTTTGAAAAAAAGTATATTTATCTTTTATTTATGATATAATATATATGTTGAGACTTTATTGTCTCTTTTTATTTTATAATAGAAAAAGGGAGTTTTCACTCCCAAATAAATCTTATTTTTGGGTAAAATAGCGATCAATGGCATTTTCTAAAAGAATATAAGCACTCCAAAAGATGATAACCAAGATCAATTGTGGTAACACTACTTTGATATCCTCGACAAAGAAGATTTTTTCACTCGGACGCCAAATTCCAAAATAGATAAAAAACATGATTCCTGTAACAGCACTACGACAACTTCTTTGTAAAAGATCTTTTTGAATATACGTCATATCTTGTTTGAAATAGCGATTCACTCTTTTTCTCAAATAAATATATAGAACCCAGTACAAAATGATCACTACCATATTCCATATAATGATGGCTGTATTCTCCTGATGAATCAAACTATTTCTCGGTTTCCAAATGAACCCTTGAAAAAGCAACATACCTACAAACAGAAGACATTGACATAGTTGACGTAATGTTTCTTTTTTCATATGCTTTCTCCAATCTTTAGTGATTAATGTATCTTAAGATCA
>CANPGX010000158.1 GCA_947573745.1 uncultured Erysipelotrichaceae bacterium
TCACATGAGAACTACTTAAGATCACTTGTTGGTGTTCATCAGCAATCCCATCAAATGTTTCAACGTGTCCAGGCACAAACTCCTCCATGATAAAAGGCGTAAAGCGATCACGATGAACAAAAAAGAATTGAAGTTCATCATCATTATTCAATTTATAAGTAGAACTAGCCCCTACACCATTATCTGGTTTCACAATGACAGGATATCCCACTTCTCTAACAAAAGCTTGGGCCTTTTCCATATTTTCAACTAAATGATATCTTGCATAGGGAATCCCGGCTTTTTGATAGATTTCTTTCATTTTGGACTTATATTTCATCCATTCTAAATCATCTATTTTAGGTCCTGTGGTAATATTGAAATCCTTTCTCAATTTGGCTTCTGTTTCTAACCAATACTCATTCTGCGATTCAATCCAATGAATTCGTCCATATTTAAATGTAAAAAAACCAACAGCACGATAAACATCATCATAATTTTCTAATGAAGGTACATAATAATACTCTGTCAGAGCATTTTTAACTTGTTGATTTAACTGAAGATAAGGACTATCTCCAATGCCTAAAACATGGACACCATGTTTTTTTAAACGATCACAAAAATTATAAAAATAATAAGGAAAATGGGGAGAAATAAAAATAAAGTTCATCTTTTGACCCTCCTAAAGTATTCGATTTAAAAAATAAGGCAACTGTTTACGCCACCATGGCCAATCATGATTGACATCATAACCCCAAAAATCAATCCAGGCTGGAATATCCTTATAAGAAAAAAGTTCCTGCATACGTCTTGTAGCATAAATCATCTCATCTTCCCACGCCCCTTGTCCACAACAAAGGACAATATCACTTTGACGATACATTTCTACATAAGGATGATCATAAGGCATACCCTCTATGTATTGCATCGGTGAATTTTGATAAATAAGTGGATGTTGAAACTGACCAAAAAACAAATCTGAATCATAATAACCACTTAAACAAATAGTTGCATTAAACAAATCTGGGCGTCTTAACATCAAGTTTAAAGCATGAGTTGCTCCCATCGAACATCCTGTCGTTAGAATACCTTGATGTTGACCATTCCAATCATTGATTCTGGGAACTACCTCATCGACAATATAATGAAACCATTGTTCATGCATATAAATTCGATGATAAGGATCACCATCTTTTAAAGACCAGGATTCACGATCAATACTATCAATACAGAACACTTGAATACGTCCTTGTTCTATAAAATCCTTGATAACCTCAATCATACCAAAATTTTCAAAATCGAAGAAACGTCCATCCTGTGCCGGGAAAACAAGAACTGGCTTTCCCGCATTGCCATAGACTTTCATTTCCATATCCCTTAAAAGACAAGGACTATAAGTTTTATCATATTCTACTCTCATTTTTTCTCTCCTATTCCTGTACAAATCGGATGAAATCCTGAACATCTGTATATTCTTTAAAACGTGCTTTATAAAAATCATTTCCCATAGCACCCGCTAAAATATCAGGCATACGGTCTACCATAACCAGTTGATCACGATAACGTTCTAAAATTTCTTGGTGGGAATGTTGGTAAGAGTGGCCATCCCTTCTTGAAGCATAGACACAAGAATAAGGTCGTTGTGTCGGATCATAAAAAGCTTTATTATAACAAACCATATCTGCGTAAATTTGATAAACATCAATATCATTCGCGTAATTCATCATTTCTGGTGTATAAGCACCTGGCATACGCATATTAATTTCTAGACCAACGTAATCTCCCTTTTTACCTAAACCTGGTTTATCTTGATTTAATTTAAAAAATTCAATATGGAAACAGCGTCCATTGGTTTTAAATGCTTTGACTAGCGCCTGTCCTCTTTCTTTCAATTGCGCAGGAATTTCCTTTAATGAATAATAAGCTAAATGGCCTTGCTGGTTAACAACATCCATGATAGAAGAGCAGAAAACATGACTTGTCTCAAAAAGAACCTGTCGTTGTTGGTCGGCAATACCATCATAAGAAACAATCACACCATCGATGAACTCCTCCATGATATAAGAGACTGGATCATGATGTTCATAAAAGTTTCTAAGTTCATCATCATGATTTAATTTATAAGTAGAACTAGCTCCTACACCATTATCTGGTTTCACAATCACTGGATATCCTACTTCTTCAACAAATTGCTTTCCTTGTTCATATGTAGAAACTAAATGATAACGTGCACATGGAACACCTGCTTGTTGATAATAAGCTTTCATCCCAGATTTCAATTTAAAGGTCTCTAAATCTTCTACATGAAGTCCAGTCGGAATATTAAAATCTGTTCTTAAACGTGCATCTTGTTCAAGCCAATATTCATTATTAGATTCTAACCAGTCAATACGTCCATATTCAAAAATAAAGTATCCCATAGCCTTGACAACTTCATCATAATTTTCTAAGTTATCAACACGATAATATTCTGTTAGGGCATTTTTTAGTGTTTCACTTAACTGATCATAAGGGGTATCTCCAATAGCCAAAACACGAACACCGTTGCTTTGAAGTCTGGCACAAAATTGACAGTAAATTTTAGGAAATTGCGGTGAAATATAGACAAAATTCATATTGATGACCTCTTCTCTTTTGCATGTTAACACAATTATAGAGGAATATTTGCTTTTATACAACTTAATTTCAAAAAAAGTCCTAAAAATAGGACTAAGCGATGGCTATATAATTGGCACTGGCATATCCTTCTATACCTTGGAATAACACCACATAGAAGTTCTCATATTGACCCAGAACTGTCAGGACATCATTATTATAAGCATAACCTAAGATATGACTCGTTGTATCAGGTTTAGCACGAATATTTAAACGCCCTGATTCTAAATGAACGACACCTTGTCTAGCTTCCATCGGTTGATTGAATGGGATATTAAAATACTCACATAACGATTGAACTAGGATAACTGCAATTTCCTGAATGTGATCTTTAAGCCATGTTGCATCTTCGACGTTATCATGGAAAGCAAGTTCCACAAGTACAGATGGCGCTTTAGTACGAACAACTTCTCCAATAGAAATCGTCGACTCAGCACGAACACGATCAGGTAATGGATAAATCAGTTTAAGGTTTTTGACAATAATATCTGCCATCCTTTTTCCATTATCACTATTAGCATAGTAAAAAGCAATAGCACCACGTACTTTTCCTGCACTATCCCCTGGTGCTGCATTAGAATGTAGCGCTAAATGGAAGTTATAAAATCCACGATTACTTGCAGCAATAGATGATGCTGCCGTCATATCAGGTGTATTTCTGACATACTCTATCCCACTAGACTGTAGATAAGGAACCATCGCATCTGCAATCAAATTCATGTAATACTCTTCACTAACACCATTCACAAATAAATTGGCCTCCTGTGTTGAAGGACTTAAATAAATAATTGGCATAATATCTTCCTTTCCTAACATTAACATCCTATGCTAAAAGTCCCAAAATTTTACCTTTATTTTTCAAAACATGGTACAATATTAAAAA
>CANPGX010000159.1 GCA_947573745.1 uncultured Erysipelotrichaceae bacterium
TTTTCACAGGCTAAAAAAACAAACGAAAGTAGTCGTCAACAGGATCTCGCTGTAGATATGGCGACCCAAATTGTTGAGCGTTTTAAAAATAATGAAACAGATCCTCTTTTTCAACATAACATTCTCTATTTAAATGCAAATGATCAACTCACTACAGAAAAACAAGAAGGATGCTATGCAATAATCACGATCATAGAACATCACATTGACATTCAGATATACTATCAAGAGACGCCTTTGTATACACTTGATTACTACCATCACCAACAAAGGAGGTGGCCTTCGTGAATCAACGTAAACTCACCATGAATATTGGTATGATTTCATTTATGGTTGTCTTTATCATTTTATGTTTAGTCACATTTTCTATTCTTTCTTTAGTCAGTGCTAATTCCAATTTGATGATGACGCAAAAGCGATTAACCCATACATCAGACTATTATGCTTTATCTTCTCAAGGAGAACAACAATTAGCTCAAATAGAAGCTCGCTTATATGATCTTTATTTCTCTAGTTCTTCTAAACAGGACTATTTAGCACAATTAAAAACACTGCAAGATATAGATCCAAACATGATCATTGAAGATCAAACCATTCAATTTGAGATCACACAAGATGATTTAAAACTCACAGTTGAATTAGAAGCCGCTTATCCTGGTCATGCACTTTATACCCTTAAAAGCTGGAAAGTAGTTCCAAGTGCTACATGGCAGCCTGAACAAGGTATAGATATTTTATAAGGAGATAAACGATGAATATTCAAGAACTACTTAGTCAAGCTGTACAACAACAAGCCGCTGATATCTTCATTATTGCTGGACAGCCAGCTACCATGAAGCTCTATCATCAGCTGGTGCCCATTCAAGAACAACGACTACTTCCTGACATGACGCATCAGATCATTACAGACATTTACACATTAGCTCATCGAGACATGCAAAAATTAGAACAACAAGGGGATGATGACTTCTCATTTTCTATCCCTGGTCTTTCTAGATTCCGTGTGAGCACCTATAAACAACGCGGTTCTTTTGCTGCTGTGATTCGTATTATTTCATTCAATTTACCCCGCCCAGAAGATATTGGTATTCCTCAATCGATTATTGAGTTAGCCAATATCAATAAAGGTCTTATTCTTGTGACTGGTCCTGCAGGTATGGGTAAAAGTACAACCCAAGCTTGTATGATTGACTATATTAATACCACACAATCTAAACATATCATTACCTTGGAGGATCCTATCGAGCATCTTCATTCTCATAAACAAAGTATTGTTTCACAACGTGAAATCACGATTGATAGTTCTTCTTATGTTCACGCTTTACGAGCTGCTTTAAGACAAGCTCCCGATGTCATCTTATTAGGTGAAATGCGTGACTATGAAACTATTAATATTGCATTGACAGCTGCTGAAACCGGTCATACTGTCATCTCTACACTACATACATTAGGCGCTGCTACAACCATTGACCGTATCATTGATGTTTTTCCTGCTAACCAACAGCATCAAGTCGCTTTACAGCTATCGATGACATTAGAAACCGTGATTTCTCAGCAGCTTGTCCCTACAGTAGATGGTAAACTTGTTCCTGTCTTTGAAATCATGCAAGCAACACCCGCTATCAGAAATATGATACGAGAAAATAAAGTCCATCAAATTGATGGTATCATTGCTTCAAGTGCTAACACACAAATGATCAGTATGGAAAGTAGTTTATTAGCTTTATATCAACAAAAACGCATTACGCAAGAAACAGCCTTACTTTATGCAACGAATGCAGAAATCATGAAAAGAAAATTAAATAGTCGATAAAAAAACTTATCGTGAGATAAGTTTTTTTATTATTATTCAGGATCAACTTGAATTTGATCTTTTGTGAATGGTCCACCGTGTCCACTATAATAGGTATGAGCTTCTTTAAATAATCTTTCTAAACTACGATCTAATGCCTCCCTATCATCACAGAATAAAGCACCTGTTCCATTGAACCCATTAAATGGATTAATAATAATCGTATCACCACATATTGCTTCACCACTATCTAATAAGACTGTGATATTAGAATTGACATGTCCAGGTGTATAAATGACCTTTCCATGAACGCCATAAGCACTCAAATCAAAATCTTCATCTCCCACAATAATATCTGGTGTTATCGGATCGGGAAGATCTACTGGATTATCCTTAACGAAATCGAAGAACATCTTTCCCCATTCTCCTCTTGGAACATAAGGATCAAATTCTCCCGTTTCCAAAAACTTTACAGCATTCTTATGAGCTAATACAGGAGCACCCGTCAATTCTTTAAGTACATTGACATTAGCACAATGATCCATATGCCCATGTGTTAAAATAATGAGACTCACTTCTTTGGGATCCACGCCCATAGCACGCAGTTCATTGAGCATCCCTGCCTTGTTACGATATGTTCCTGTATCGACAATGATTGTTTTTTCATCCTTGATGACATGAACATTACTTAACCCAATCTCTCTTGATAAAATTTCCATGATTATTTCCTCCTTTTATAGGACTTTCTGTCCTTTATTTCCTTAACCAACAAAACCTAAACTAGCTATCCATACAACGACAATCGTTGAAATGATAGGTACGATAACAGTTGTCACAAAAATATGCCAATAAGATGATTTATGTGTTTCATGACATACATTCAATGTTGCCAGAATACCACCACAGTGAGGTAAAGAATCTAATCCACAGCTAGCAATAGAAACAATACGGTGTAAAGCCGATGTATTGACGCTGGAATTTAACCAACTCGCAACAAGTGGTTGTGAATTAAGGGCAATTTTCATTCCTCCACTAGCAGACCCTGTCACACCTGCTAATAAACAAGTAGAGATCGCTGCACTGACATAGGCAGGACCAGGAATATGAATGGCGATATCAACCAGTTGTGCAAAACCTGTTGTATTCTTAATCACACTACCAAAACCAACAATCATTGAGAAATTAAGCAATGGCATGATCCAATCTTCACACCCAGATTTTAGTGAAGCGAGTGTATCTTCTTTATAAGAGGCATATCCTAATCCCAATAAATAAATAATAGAGATAAACATCGCTGTACAAACCGCACTATAGACACCATGTTCCTTAAATGAGTATCCCATAATACCATAGTTTTCAAAAATCATATAACTGGCAACAAGAATCAACATCGGTAAAAATCCTAATAAAGCTGAAACTTGTTTCATTGATGATGTTGAGGATATCTCTTGTCTTAACGTAGAATCATCAAAACCTTCTCCTTTTTTGACAGAACGATTGACCATGACTTGAATATACACGGTCCCAAGAACAAACATCACGATCGCCCCTATCAGGCCTAAAAAAGGTGCCGCTGTAGAAGTTGTTCCTAACGCTTCAATAGGGATGATATTATTCAGTTGAGGTGTCCCAGGTAATGCTGTCAAAGCAAAAGTACCTTGTCCAAAAGCAATCATGGCTGGCAAGAATTTTTTTGAAATATTAGCCTCCTTAAGTAAAGAGAT
>CANPGX010000160.1 GCA_947573745.1 uncultured Erysipelotrichaceae bacterium
ATTGTTCCCCTTGACGAAAAAGATGAGAATAGATTTTATCAAGAACTTAGTGATTTAAAAAAAGTAGCCTATCCTCTCGAAGCTTTCGAGATTGATGAAGCACTGATTGGTAAGCAACTCAGCTTAAAAGGAAAACGTGTCACATTGAACTATAATGATTATATTAGAATCTCTGAAAGTGTTATATCTAAATTGACTAATAAAATTGATGATACCTATCATTATCTAAACAGCATTCGCCGTACCAACATTCAAAATGAAGATTATAGCCTCACTGAAGATTATTATAAGTATTTAACTTGGTTTGAACATAAAACAAATATAGAGTTTCATAAAAATATTAGAAAAAATCCGGGCTTTATTAAGTGGGGACTATATTATATTGAACTAGGTGAAAATATTGGATCTGAATTACATAAATTGCGTCCCGCCATTATATTTAGAAAGAACGTCTCAGATAAAAATCCTAATGACTCTAGCTACATTGTTATACCTATTACATCTAAAAGTAGAGCATCAAGATATTATTTCAATGTCCCAATTAATGTGAATGGGAATACCAACTATGCTAAATTGAACGATATTAGAAGAGTGAGCGTTAAACGTATTAGAAGTCCGCTACTAGACAAAAATTCGCATACAATTGTTTTAACAGAAGAAGAGCAAATTGCTATTCGAACAACATTAAAGAAATATTTATTCGGTGAAAACGAATAATAAATATATAACCAGTGCATATTATATAATGTACACAGATTATCATTTTTTCAGTGTTTGAAAAAAAATTGACTTTTAAACTTTTTAATGATAACATACGTGTATATCTTAGGTTATCCACCAATTTATAGAGTGGTAATACTGGAGGAACCCTGAAAAGCACTGGCGTAAGCTGGTGCTTTTCTGCATTTAGCAAACAAACAGCAATAAAAAATAAAGTCCTAGGCCCCAACAGGTCACCTAGGATCAGTAATATTATAACCTAAAAACCACCCTACGCCAATAGGATGGTCAAAGTGATACGCCAATATCACTTGCATGATAAAACATATTCGCTTACGTTTTTATCATGCTAATTTTATAATCAATTTACTTCAAAATCTACACAAAAGATGAAAGGAGCATAAAACATGAAAAGAAAAACATATGGCCGACGTCCAAACAATTCAGGTACTGTAGTAAAACTATCTGGAACACGCAGACGTCCTTATGCTGCTAAGGTTACAGAAAATCATGATATTATTACTGGCGAGCCAAATCGAAAAATCATAGGCTATTTTGAAACTAAAGCTGAAACATTAGAGGCTTTATCTCTATATTCGCTATCAAGTAAAAATAATATCAATAAAGATGATTTAAGAGCATTAAATAGCTCCATGTATGACCAAATCATGCTAGCGAAAAATAAAGAATTACCTACTTTCAAACAAATATTTGAGACCTTGAAGAAAGATCTATATAAGACTTTATCCAAATCAAGGCAAGCAGCGTACAATGCTGCCTTTAAACGTCTAACAAACTTATACGATAAACAAATTGATCGTATCACCTTATTTGATTTGCAAGAAGAGATTGATAAAAGCAAGGTTCAAGTTAGAGAAAAAGTTTTATACGACATGAAAACTATCTGCATTAAAGTATTTAAATATGCAATTATTCATCAGTATATAGGACGTGACAGCGATTTTACGTCATACATAAATATTTCTATAGATGTCAATAAAAGTGCACCTAACAAGCATATTCCTTTTACAATGGACGAAATAAAGTTAATCATCGAAGATAATACTATAGAATCTAAGACCGTCTTAACTTATATACTAACTGGGTGTCGTCCTAATGAACTATTAAATTTGAACAAAAAGAGCATTCATCTGGATGAACTATCAAAAGATGATGGAAAAGAACTTGAAATTAGCTACATTATAACCGGATCTAAAACTACTGCTGGAAGAGGCCGATGTGTTCCAATACATAATGCTATCCGACCATTCATTTTAAATGTTCTGGAAGAATTGTCCAAATATTCAGACCCTAATAATATTCGTAAAAATCTATTTGATCCATTGATGGATAGATTAGATTTAAAACATACACCCTACGATACAAGACATACATTTGCAACATTGGCTAAACTATATAAAGTGGATTC
The DNA here is from genome assembly GCA_947573745.1 of uncultured Erysipelotrichaceae bacterium. GTDB lineage: Bacteria > Bacillota_I > Bacilli_A > Erysipelotrichales > Coprobacillaceae > CANPGX01. Next base: position 2,150 of record CANPGX010000160.1, read on the forward strand.
TTTTAGCAGAAAAAGAATCATGGGACATAAGTCTTCAGATATAACTGATGACGTATATACTCACACCTTATATAATCAGCTGTTTTGCGAAATCAACAAAATTAAGATATAAGATATTTGTTACCAATTTGTTATCATTTGCATTTTACACACCCTAATGTAAGCAACTTTCATAATGCTATAAGGGTGCTTTTTGCCTATTTTGCTTTCAAAAATAGAAAAAAATCAACTGATCAGTTGATTTTAGATAATTTTAAATTGTGTCCATTTTTGAGATTTAAAGCGTTGATAAAAAATAATGCCTCTGATACTCCAATCTAAACACATTGCTAAAGCAATTCCAATCACTCCCATATGGAAATACATTCCAAGGATCACGGAGAAAATCAGTCTTCCTAAAACTGTAGAAGCAATAGAAACAACCATTGTAAAACGAATATCTCCCGCAGCTCTTAATCCCTGACTTAAAGGCCCGGAGAAAGGAAAAGCAATCGTATTAAACATATTGTGAATCAATACTAAAACAATGATCAATTGTTTTGTCTGCTCTTCTAAAGCATAAAACTTCATTAATAACGGGGTGATTAAAAGAATCAAGATATTCCAAGCAATCGATAATGTCAATGTCCATTGCATCAACTTACGAAAATAATCATGAGCCCCTTGTAGATCACCGGCTCCCATACATTGACCAATGACGGTAATAAAGACCGGCCCCATAGCTGAACCAATGAGGGCGGCTAAAGACCAGATACTTTGAGCAATCCCATTGGCTGCAATTTGATAGGTTCCAAATAAAGCGACAATACTACTTAAAGCAACCTTCACTAATTGAAAGATACCATTTTCTATACCATTAGGGATGGCTACTTTTAAGATTGTCTTTAGAAGAGGGATATCCAATGTCACCAACCATTTTTTCTCATAATGCGCTTCATAAGAACGATTAAATAAAAGATATGTGATGACGATAGCCGAGAAAGCTCTGGCCATCAATGAAGGATAAGCCACCCCTGCAACCCCCGCATGAAGGATAAAAACACCTACGATATTTCCTATCGTATTGATGATATTTGAAACGATCGAAATATACATGGTCGTTTTTGTTTTTCCCATACTACGATACATTGCCGCTCCAGCATTATAAATCGCTAAAAACGGATAAGAATAAGCTGATATTCTTAAATAAGTCACACATGAACGCATGACATCATCTTCTACCCTACCAAACAATAGACGTAATAAAGATTCATTAAAGACAAGCGTCAATATCGCTAACACCACAGAAAATAATGTTGAAAATAATAACAATTGACTGGATGAGCGAATGACATGTTCATGGTCCTGATGACCTAAATATTGACT
>CANPGX010000161.1 GCA_947573745.1 uncultured Erysipelotrichaceae bacterium
GGTCAATAAAAATAATGGATAATACAGCTATGATTTCCAGAAAACTCCATAATTGAATTAAAAAAATAAGGTATTGAGGCATCATTTTTCTCCTTTGAGCATCATCTTATCATGAAGATCATTTTCTTTCAAATAAGTTAGAAAACAAAAATTTTTTAATGATAAAAGTGTAATGTCGAAATACCATAGGTTTTCATACGATAACGTTTTAAATGCCCAAATTGATCAGGCATGTCCTTTTCTTTTAAGGTACGTATCACAATTTGTCCCTCTTCATGAAGTAAATGTGTTTTACTAAGGGATTCCATGACAGGTAAAAAGATACTATCTACAGTGAAAGGGGGATCTAAATAAACGATATCAAACTTTCGTTGTTGGTGGTCAAAACGTTCAATAGCTTTAAAAACATCTTCTTTGAAAACTTCATGAGATTGTTGTTGGAGTGCGCAAGAACGAATGTTTTGTAGAATAACTTTAATCGCTTCACTAGAAAGATCGACCATGACAACATGATGCGCATGGCGACTCATGGCTTCGATTCCCATACTCCCACTACCAGAAAAAAGATCTAAAAAATCACAACCATCAATATCGTGCATCCAGATGTTAAAAAGAGATTCACGTATTTTATCTGTGACTGGGCGTGTTTGTAGTCCTTCAGGGGCTTTAAGAGGCCTTCCCTTGGCTATACCAGAAATCACTCTCATGTATTTCCCTCCTTCTTTATGGATATAATGATAACAGGTCTATCTGTGTTTTTCAAGAATGGGTATGCCTTGAATATAGCGGTAAAATATGGTATATTTAAATTAAGAAATAACTAACTAAAGGAGGTTTAGTTTATGAAATTAATTATTGCTATTGTGAACAGTGATGATAGTGGAGCTGTTTCATCTGCATTAAACAAAAATGGTTTCTTTGTGACAAAAATGTCAACAACGGGTGGATTTTTGAGAAAAGGAAATACAACATTATTTATTGGAACGGATGATGAAAAAGTAGATCAAGTAGTCGAGATTATTCGTACCCATGCCAAAAAACGTGTTGAGAAAGAACCAACTGTTCCTCCAACAGAAATGGGCGAATTCTTTACGCCTATCATGGTTGATGTCGTTGTCGGTGGCGCTACGGTGTTTGTTGTCGATATTGCAAGATTTGAAAAAATTTAATTGAGGAGACCGGGAAAGCCGGTTTTCTTTTTGTCTAAAAATATGATATACTGTCATGGGTGATACATATGGCATATATCTACATTATTCTTTCACAATCTGGATCTATTGTCTCTAAAGCTATTAAAATAGCGACCAAAAAACAATTCAATCACTGTTCTTTGTCTTTAGATAAAGAACTTCATCATATGTATTCTATGGGAAGAATTTTTCCTCATAATCCACTGATTGGTGGATTGGTACAAGAAAGACCTAATGTAGGAACTTATAAAAAATTTGATGAAACTTATTGTCGTATTTTAGAGGTTCCTGTGACGGATCAACAATATGAAAATATTGCCTCTTTATTGATGAGCATGTATCTTCGTCGTCGTCATTATCGTTATAATTACAGAGGTTTGTTTTTAGGGAAAATGGGGTATGCCAGGGAAAGTGACCATCATTTTTATTGTAGTGAATTTGTTCGTTTTGTTTTACAAACTTCAGGTGTAGATGTTTCTTTTTTAACAGATATTCCAGTTCCTGAAGAGTTTATGAACATGCCGCACTCAACGATCATTTATGAAGGTTTATTAAATCGAGTGGAAGAAAAACAAGTAGTATAAAAAATAAAAGAGAAAAAAGGTTGATTCTATCAAGAGATGTATATTTTCTCTATAAAATCAAGCCTTTTTTTTATTTTTTTTAATTATATAATAAAGTCACAGTGAGGGAGGGAAGCAAGATGATGTTGGATCCAGAAAGTTATATTAGTCATTTAAATGATACCTCTTTAGATGGTCTCATCAAAGAACGAAATCTAGTGATACATCGCTTAAATCACTACGAGAAACATAAAGGGAATGCAGATGAATTTGATCTTTATCCGGCACCTGAAAAAGTTTATGAATGGAACAATATTATTTTAATGAAACTCACCAACATGATTATAGAAAAACATGGTGAATAAAAAAGGCGATATTTCATCGCTTTTTTTATTCATAGTATTGTTCAAGAGTAATTTGACGATCGTGTATTTCTTTAGCCATCTCTTTACCTACATAACGTATATGCCATGGTTCATAAGCATAATTGGTAATAGCGGTGGTATCTTTTTGATAACGTAAGATAAAGCCGAAGCGATAAGCTTCATTTTTAATAAACTGACCTAAGGCTCTTTGTCCTAAAGAAGCATTTAAAGGATCGTTCCAAGTATCTGAAATATCAATAGCCAGACCCAGTTGGTGTTCACTTCGACCTGGATAAGCACTTAAAGAAACAGTATAGAGTGGACCATTACGATCTAAATAATTATGATAAAGACGTGTTTGTAAGCTATAGCTACGATAACCAGAAAAAGGAATCACCGTGATGCCTTGTTGGTTAGCGGCAAGGACAAACTCTTTATAAGCTTGAGCGGCTTCTTGTCGTAAGTAAACATCTTGACTTTGATAGACTAAAGTAAGATCTTTAGGTTCATAATCAGAACTAAGAGCATGGGTCTTATTGACGAGAACATGGATATCATTAGGATCTTCAACCATTTCTGGCTTCAAAACAGAAGCATCAAAGTATTCATCATAAAATGTTGTGATATCCACTACCAAAGAAGCACTTCCAGTATTTCCAGAACGGTCGCTGACCGTATAAATCACTTCATAGGTACCTGCTTTTTGTGCATTGATCGTATCGACATAAGTGACTTGCTGTGTTAAATCACCATCCACTTCATCTATAGCTTGATCAATATATTGTTCTAGATGATAAGTCGATCCAATAGGAAGTTGAATACGTGAGTGAGTCAGTTTAATTTCTGGCGCCATTTGGTCCACCACAGTGACTTTTAAAGTCGTATCTTTATATTCTTGTGTGCTATCGTGACAAGTAATATTCTGTTGACCAGGTTGACTAAAATCAATCGGTGCACAGGCAAAATGGGAAGCATCTCCTTCAATGAGTTGATCTAAGTTAAAATCATTTTGTTGGTAAACTGTGATTTCTTTTGTATTGAAAGGAATCTCTTTCTTTGAAGAACAACCTAATAGAAGTAATAAAATTAAACCTAATTTCCAAATTTTCATAAAGCATCACCCAACATTGATTATACCATATTCCAAAAATAATATGTAAAAAACAATGCATTGTTTTGATATTCTGTTACAATAAAATCAAAGGAGTGATGATCATGTATGCCTTAGTCACAGGAGCAACAAGCGGTATTGGTAAAGAAATCAGTTTTTTATTAGCTAAAAGAGGGTATCCATTGATACTGACAGGAAGAAGAGAACAACGTTTAATCAAAATCAAAGAAC
>CANPGX010000162.1 GCA_947573745.1 uncultured Erysipelotrichaceae bacterium
TCTGGAAACTTGGCCTCTTCAAGAACAGGCCATACATGATCTAAATTCGCAATATCTGCCATATGGTGAGCATCACTACTAATCACAATAGGCACTTCATAGTGCTCACATAAAGCTAAATATTTCAAAACATTTTCTTTAACATTTTTTCGCCATGAACTCCTTAAAGAATTATTATTAACTTCTAAGATCGTATGATGCTTCTTAGCTGCTAAAACAACTTTTTCATAGTCTAATGGACAAGCACCATCATCAGGATGACTGATCATATCAACATAAGGATTTTCAATCGCATGAATCATTGCAGAGGTGTTCTCTTCCATGGTCCCATTTTGATAACAATGGCTATGAATACCAGCAATTCTAAAATCAAGTTGACTCATAATATGATCACTCAAATCTAATTGTCCTTGGGCATTCAAAATATTGATTTCAGCCCCTAACAAAATATCAATCCCATACATAGATCGAGGGACAACCTTCAAATTGGCAAAATAAATATCTTCACAACTTCCTGGAATACCTTTGGTATGCTCTGTAATACCTAATAATTTCAAGCCCATCTTTGAAGCTGCTTTAGCCATTTCATCCATGGTTCCATAGGCATGACCACTCGCTAATGTATGTGTATGTAAATCTAATTCCACTTTTTCCATCTTTTTCACCTCTTGTTTCATTTTATCATATCTCTTTGAATAAAAAAAGAAGGCATTCTATGCAGAATGTTCTTCTTTCATCCAAAATACTAATTGTTTAATCGATTCATGTAAACGACGTAAAGATTCTTCCTTACCTAAAATATGGGCAATTTCTACTGCTCCACCAGGTGTAAATGCTTTATAAGATAAGGCAACACGAATAGGCCACATCACACGTCCATTTTTAACTTCATGCTTTTTGGCACATTCTAACATGATATTCATCAAAGCTTCATCATCATGATAATCTTCTAATGCTTCCATATCTGCAATGATCCATTTTAAAGCTTCTAAAGAATTTTCAGGTGTTGTCTTCATTTTCTTACTTGTATACAACTGTGCATCAAAAGGAAGAGATTGTTCAATGAAATCTACCATTTCTTCAATTTCACTAAGCATCGTCACACGAGGTTGTAAACAACGTGAAATTTCAAGTAAATCACATTCACGTGTCAATGCTTTTTGATAATAAGGCAAAGCATATTCATGAAAAGTTTCTAATGGTAATTGACGAATATACATCCCATTCATCCATTTTAATTTTTCAATATCAAAAATAGCTGGTGATTTACTGATACGATCAATGGTAAATTCTTTTTCTAATTCCTTTAAAGAATAAATTTCCTCTTCTGTTTTAGGGGCCCAACCTAATAAAGCAATATAATTCAAGATAGCCTCTTTTAAGAATCCTTTTTCTACAAGATCTTGAAAAGAAGCATCACCATTACGCTTACTTAATTTATGATGTTCATCTTTCATCACAGGAGGCACATGAACATAAGTTGGAATATCCCAACCAAAAGCCTGATAGATTAAATTATATTTAGGCGTACTTGATAAATACTCATTACCTCGTACAACATGAGTGATACCCATTAAATGATCATCAACGATATTGGCAAAGTTATATGTTGGATAGCCATCACTTTTCAATAAGACACCCTCATCCAAAATGGCGTTTTCAACCTCAATATGTCCATAAACTTCATCTTCAAAAGAAGTCACACCTCTTTCAGGAATGCTCTGTCTCACCACATAACTTTCACCTGCGGCAATTCTTGCACGAGCCTCTTCAATAGACAAATGCTTACATGGATCATCATATTTAAAAGCTTCACCGGCATTTTGTCTTTCTTTTTGAATGTCTTCTTCTTTACAGAAACAATAATGGGCTCCACCAAGATCCACCAATTGATCAGCATATTGTTTATATAAAGGTAAACGTTGCGATTGGATATAAGGTCCTACTTCGCCTGGTTTATCTGGCCCTTCATCATAAACTAATCCAGTCGATGCCATCACTTGATAAATCATCTCTACAGCACCTTCCACTTCACGTTCTTGGTCTGTATCTTCAATACGCAAGATAAAATCACCTTGATCATGCTTCGCAATTAAATATTCATAAAGTGCTGTACGTAAATTTCCGATATGCATATACCCTGTTGGGCTAGGTGCAAAACGTGTTCTAATCTTTTTCATAAAATTGATTTCCCTTCTTGACTTTTGGTAATAATAGTATAGAATTATTAAAGTAATTGGGATGTAGCCAAGCGGTAAGGCTCTGGACTCTGACTCCAGCATGCGTAAGTTCGAATCTTACCATCCCAGCCATGACTTTTTACAGGGTACTAGCCCTGTTTTTTTATTTTTTCCACATTACTCTTTAAATACCACGTCATCATATCAAATTTACTGTTTGAATTCAATATATAAACTTTAAACACGCTTTAAAAAATGAATTTTTGATGTTCAATCATCACTATGGACTTGCATTTCCTTAAAAAATAGTTTAGAGGATGTCTTCAAAATCCAAAAATGTAGCAAAAACATCAAATTAGGAAAACAACAAATATTTAAAATCAAAAAAATCCGCTTATCATCAACGTCATTTTGATGTATAAACGGATTCTTATCTTTCAATGGTAGCCCGTAGGGGGATCGAACCCCTGAATGCTAGAATGAGAAACTAGTGTGTTGACCGCTTCACCAACGGGCCATTAACAGTAATAAGTATATCATACCTTTAAGAAGTTTCAAGAAAATTTTTTAAACCCCTTTACAAAAGACATTTAGCGGTGTATCTTTAATCCGCAAAGGAGGCTATACCATGAATTTTAAAACAGGGATCATTTTGATCATTTTATTCAATTATTTTTATCAATATTTATTAAGAAAACTACAGAAAAGCTATCTTCAACGCCCTTTGCCTAAAACCGTTGAAAAGATCTATCAAGAAGATGAATACCAAACATTTTTGCATTATCAAGAAGATAAAGATCATCTTTTCTTCATTGAAAAAACATTGACAACCATTCTCTCTATCTTGATGGTAGGCAGTGATCTTTATCCTATGATTATTTCATGGTTGCCAGATTCCCCCTATTTATCAAGTCTGGGATTTTTAATCATCATAACTTTTATCACTTTCCCACTGGATGCCCTTTTTTCCTATCTTTTTCAATTTAAGATTGAAGAAAAATATGGTTTCAATCATATGACTATTCAAACGTGGATCATCGATCAAATCAAAGATATCTTTATTTCTTTTCTGTTGATCTCGATACTCTTAGGCATCGGTTTTATAGGATATCACTATCTTGGAAAATGGGCTATCTTTCTATTAGGATGCTGTATCATTATCTTTATGGTGGCCTGTCAATATTTTACATTACCTTTGATGAAACTCTATCATCATTTTACAGAATTAGAAGATCCTTCCCTCACCTCAAAACTTGAAGATCTTGCCAAATCATAT
>CANPGX010000163.1 GCA_947573745.1 uncultured Erysipelotrichaceae bacterium
AACAATATTATTATTTGTCTTATCTTTATTTACTGCTTGTAGTGGTACGAAAGATGTAAAGGAAGATGCTGGCACAATTATCTTAGAGGCTGGTTTTGAGGGAGGAGGTAAAAACACTCCATTTATTCTGTCGGAAGTGTTTGATTCGGTTACTTATTTACCCATCCGTTCGGATGATGTGTTGATCGGCATGATAGGGGATATCAGATATCATAATCATCGCTATTATATATTGGATAGCCAACAAAACATGCTTTATGTAATGGATGAAACCGGCCATATACTTAATAGTATCTCTCAAAAGGGACCCGGACCAACCGAATATATAACGCTTCAAGGATTTGATGTCAATCCATCAAATGAAGAAATAAGCCTTTACGATAATTCATCGAAACGTATACAGGTCTATTCCAAGGAGGGTACTTATTTAAGGAGTATCCAGGTTGATGATATTATACGAGATTTTGCGGTGTTGGATAATGGCGAATATCTGTTTTATACATCCGATTTTATGAAGGGTAATCGCCGGGGATTATGGCGGGCCGATAAGGAAGGGAGATTCAAGGAACAGTTGGTAACCATAGACGATAAATTTCTTTATGGAGGGCTTTATCCGAAGTATTTTCGCCGGATTGATGATGCCACGGTCGGTTTGATGGGTACAGAGGATTTTGACCGTATTTATCATATCACGGCAAATTCCATGTCGGTGAAATATAAGATAAAGACGGATCGGGTCATACCTGAAGATCTCCGGTCTGAACCTGTGTTGGATTTTGATAAACATAAAGGACTTGTTTATACGAAAAATGATTATGTGGAAACGGAATCCTTGATGTCGTTGACGGTAACAGACATGAAGAAAAATATGTTGGTATTTTATGATAAGAATACAGGGAAACATTGGTTGGTAACAGAAGATAGCGAAATTGTCGATGATATTGATATGTATATGAAGTCTCAGTTTTGCGGGAATAATTCTTTTATTGGTGTCCTTTATCCGGGTTTTATCCTCTCTTTTGCAGTGCTCCAAAAACAGTTCCCGGATATAACGTCGGATTCAAATCCGGTTCTTGTTATAAGTCATGTTAAATGATGGCTGTTGTAAATAATGTTAATAATGACAGATGTGAGGTAAGGTTTTATTTTTAATTTGTCGTTATTATTTATAAAAGTTTTTTATTGATTGGGTCATGTAGGAGAGATGAAGTATTGCTACTTGTTAAATTTAAAATATAGTTTATGAAACATTATGCGAAATTTTTTTTAGTATTGACATTATTGTCTGTTATGGTATTTAACTTTTTAAAAAGAAATGTTGATAATTCTTTGAATGTTCAAATGTTGACTTTGTTGAATATAGAGAGTTTGGCATCAGGTGATATTGATGGTAGTCAGTATCCATTAAGTGAGTATGGACATAATGTAATAGAAGCTTGGGAAATACATAATCTACAAGCTCAATCAGATCTGTCTGTAGGCATTTGTTTTGAATATGCAGGAAGAAAAATTCCAGTTGGAAGTATCCAAGTGACGTTGGGTTCTTATTATAATGTAAAAATTCCTGTTTGCAATCCTAGTAAAGGAAATGTTTGTGCAAAAACTCATTTAGATAAGCCCGCTGAACGTATATGAAAAAGATTTTATTGTTGTTTATGGCTTTTTTGTTCTCATGTAACGTGGATAGAAATTTTGACAATGAATTGGTGAGCGATCATTTTTTTTTGATAGATCCACAAACTGATTCAGATCATAAAAAGCATCCATTGTTCGAAGGGGAATCTTTGGATAGTTGTTGTTTTGTTCAGTTGGAAACGACATCGGAATCTCTATTAGGTATGGTAAAAAAAAATAGAAATAGATGATAGCATGATCTTTGTTATGGATAATAATAATAAAGTCTCTTCTTTTTCTTTAGATGGAACTTTTCTTGCTAATTATGGTCAAATAGGTTCCGGACCAAAAGAAATGAGAATGCCGGTGTCTTTTTATTTGAATAAAGAAAAGAAGTATGTGGCTCTTTTAGATTATGGGGGAAAGAAATTTTTCCGTTATCATTATGATGGACGATTAATGGATATGATTCCTGTTCCTGAAAATGTTTGTATAGAAATGGTTACCCATATATCTATGTTGGATGATAAATATTTGATGGTGACTTATGCAAATTCATTCTTAGTAAAAGAGTCGTCCGTGTTATTAAATGAATGTGATTATTCTTTTGAAAGATCTTTAAAACCATTTGTTTTTCATAATAAAAAAGAAAACATGTCAGATGGGAACAATAAGATAACACTAGGAGGGCTTTTTATTACAGACTTTGCGGATTATTCGGATGTTGTATATGCTTTCAGGGATGGGAAAATTTTTTCAGAGTATGTGTTAGATAGCAATAAAAAAGCAATGATACCAGATTTGGTTTCAACATCAAATGTAGATGACGAATTTTCTTTTAGGCAATATTTGAGAAAGAATGGATATACGTTAGGGATAAGCTCTATTTATGCAACAGATGATTATCTTCTTTTGATTAATCCGGATATAAGTATTTACTTTAATAGATTGACTAAAGAAGTGTTTAAGGATCGTTTGGATTTTTCTCCTTTTTATCATCCTGTTGAAATTAAGACAAGTTCGAAAGAGGCTTTTATAGGTCTTATTTATCCTTATCAATTAATTGAAGCTAGAGAGGGGGCGATTTTGTGTCCTAATCTTTCTGTATTCAAAAAGGATTATCGCTTGGAGAAAATATTGCAGGAAGTAGAAATTGAAGATAACCCGATTGTCGCTTTTTATTATCCTAGGTGATGATTTGTGTCATGAGATTTATGTTATTGATATTGGCGTTTTTGTCTATGTTTAATTGTACAAATATACAAAAATCGTCAGATTTTTGTGTATCTATTGATTCGGTGGTGATTCTAGATAGTTTGAAATTGTTGGAACGCTATGATTTTACAGTGTTATATAAAAATGAAGGAAAAGAAAATATAAAATTGAAATCAGTTGATACTTTTTGTGGTTGTTTGACTGAAAAGGATTTTAATCATATTGTATCATCTGGTGAATTAGGTACTTTTGAAGAACAAGAAGATCCTGTGTGCTTTAAGATAAAAGGAATTGTAAAAGCTGTAGAATGATTTTTAGCAAGTACTCAATAATAGGTACATACCTTTTGTTGAGTACTTGTATATTACATCCAGTAAATTAACCCATTTTCCCATGTAAATATTCTTTCGTTTTTACTAGATTCTTCTTTTAACCTATATAAAGTTCCTTGAGGAATATTTTTGAATGTGATATATTGACCGTTACACTTTTGTACTCCTCCAGATTTCCATCCATTATTCCAATAGAATAGTTCGTATTTGGCATCTTTTTTTAGAGTACTTGGAACGTAAGGGTAATATTGGATACTTGAAAGTAGACAGGGTTTTCCTAGATC
>CANPGX010000164.1 GCA_947573745.1 uncultured Erysipelotrichaceae bacterium
TAAAATAAGTAAGAGATTAAAAATAAGAAAGGTATAAAAACTTATGAAAAAATTAACATTCATATTAGGTATGTTTATCCTTTTAGTCGGATGTCAGAAAAAAGACGACAAGAAACTTCTTGCGGACTTTGTCGATGGATTTTATCAAGTTTCAGTTTCCGAAATTGAAGCTTATACCGATTTTATCACTGAACACCAAGACTTAAAGCCCACTGATTTACCTCAATGGATCAAAGTCACGCAACTATTCTCTGATCGTTATAAAGAACAATATCTACGTGAACGTGCTTATATACCTATCATCGATTTTAAAAAAACTTATTCTGTCAAAAAAATAGACGTCAAAGATCATACTTTTGAAGTAGATTTTGAAGATGATGATTTCATTTATTATCTTCATACATCTACCCTTGTCATAACTTATGAAAACGGAGAAGTCTCGCAAGATGAAGTAACTGGAAGAATCTGTATTCATAAACAGGATCATCTTATTGATAATTATAGAATATCTGATCCTATCGAATATCAATGATCAAAGAGAAAAAGTTTAATAAGGCTTTTTCTTTTTTATTTTGAGCATTCGACACCTATCTATTAAAAAATTTTTTCTATTTTTATATCTTAATGATGATGTAGATCAAAAGAATTTATATTGAAAAGCGATAGCAGTTGTGCTATGCTAACCATAAGACAAGGAGGGGGAGCATGACTATTTATACAGGGGAAATTCATAAAAATTATCAAGTCATTCATGTTGTCTTACCTAAAGATATTGAACGTCGTCTTCAGGCTTTAGGTCTTTTTGCGGGAACAAAGCTCGTGATTCTCAATAAAAAAAAGCATGGTGCCATGGTCATCAAAATGCGTGGAACGCGTTTTGCGATTGGCAAAGAAATTGCTCAAGGCATTTATGTGAAGGAGTGTGAATCATGAAAAATGAATTAAGTATTGGATTTATTGGTAATCCTAATTGTGGTAAAACGACCTTATTTAATGATTATACTGGGGCTAAGCTTAAAGTAGCCAACTGGCCTGGTGTTACCGTCGAGAAAAAAGAAGGAGCCATGAAATATCATCATCATCATTTTAAACTCGTTGATTTGCCAGGATTATACAGTTTGACGTGCTACACAATGGAAGAAAAAGTCAGTCGTGAATATATTCTCAGTGATGATGTCGATGTGATCGTAGATGTCGTGGATGCCTCTAGTTTAGAGCGTAATCTTTATTTAACACTTCAGCTCATCGAGCTTCAAAAACCTGTCGTAATGGCGCTAAATATGATGGATGTGGTGGAAGAACGAGGTATGGAAATTGATTTGCATCGACTTCCTGAAATGTTAGGCATTCCTGTTATTCCTGTATCTGCCACACGTAAACGTGGTTTAGATATCTTGATGCATGCAATTTCTCATCATCAAGAACTTTCACATGATCCATTGATTCATCAACATCGCTCCATTCAATCTTCACATCCGCATGACCATCATCAAGAATACACCATGGTCTATAGTGATTTAATTGAAGAAAAAATTGACTTATTGATAGAAAGACTTCAAAAACATTATCCAGAAATGAAAAACTATCGTTGGCATGCACTGAAGATATTAGAAATGGATGAAGACATCTTAGCTAAATATCCTCTTTCTATTGAAGATATTGTGGATCGAAGCTATGAAAAAGATATTATCAATCAAAAATATGATTTTATAGAAGAAATTATTGAGGAAGTGCTCGTCAATAAGGAGAAAAAGGAAGCTCTGACAGATAAAGTAGATGCTTTGTTAACCCATCGTTATCTAGGTATTCCTATTTTTCTTCTCATCATGGCCCTCGTCTTCTTTCTAACCTTTACTGTAGGTGATGCTTTAAAAACCTACTTTGAAATTGGACTTGAGTTCTTTTCACACTATGTACGACAGCTTTTAGAATTACTCCATGCAAACGCTATTCTGATTTCATTAATTGTCGATGGCATCATTGCTGGTGTCGGTGGAATTTTAAGTTTCTTACCTAATATCTTTATTCTTTTCTTAGCTTTGGCCTTTCTAGAAGATAGTGGTTATATGGCCCGTGTCGCTTATGTGATGGATGGCATTATGGGTTCCTTTGGTCTTTCTGGAAGAGCTTTTATCCCGATGTTGTTGGGATTTGGTTGCACAGTTCCAGCCATTATGGCAAGCAGGGCCCTAGAAGATAAACGGGATCGTTTTAAGACTATCCTCATCACACCCTTCATGTCATGCAGTGCCAGACTTCCTATATACGTTCTTTTTTCACAAATGTTCTTTAAAGATAAGGCCATGATTGTTGCTTATTCTATGTATGTGCTTGGACTATTCATCGCCATGTTAACGGCTTTTGTAGTTCATCTATTAGAAAGAAAAAAACAGTATGCACCCCATCACTTGCTCATTGAACTACCAGAATATAAAAGACCTAATGCAAGAACCATTGCTATTTACGTCTATGAAAAGGTTGAAGACTATATCACAAAAGCGGGTACAACGATCTTTGTCGCTTCTATTCTCATTTGGTTTTTACTTAACTTTGGTCCGCAAGGATTGGTAGAAGATATGTCTTTAAGTTTTGGCTCACTCATTGGTAAACAACTTGTTCCATTATTTAAACCTATTGGACTTGGATATTGGCAAATTATCGTAGCCTTGATTTCAGGTATTGCCGCCAAAGAAGTTGTCGTCTCTAGTTGTTCTATTCTTTTTGGTATCAATAATATCACTAGTCAGGCAGGTATGTCACACATGTTAGGCCTTCTTAATGGACTAGGTTTTGGTACACTCAATGCCTATACACTCATGGTCTTTTGTCTATTATATATTCCTTGTGGTGCTACGCTAGCCACCATCCATAAAGAAACAAATAGTTGGAAATGGACTGGTTTTGAAATTATTTTCCAACTCCTCGTTGCTTGGATCGTTTCATGGATAATTTACCAAGGAGGTCTCCTTTTATGGTCGTAACCTATTGCTTATCAGCACTGATTGCTGGCTATTGTCTATGGGTCATCAAGAAAAAATATCACGAAATAAAAAAAGGTCAATTTTGTGGCCATCATTGTCAACATTGCTCATCTTCTTGCTCAAAAGCTAAATGATGAGCACTTTTATTTTGATAGTAGCTATGCTAAAATCATCTTAAAGAAGAAGGAGGAAAAGTTATGTTACACAAAAATCTTAAACCTTTCCCTAAAGATTTCCTTTGGGGAGCAAGCACTTCTGCATACCAAGTAGAAGGTGCTAATTTAATTGATGGTAAAGGACCTTCTGTACAAGATATCAAAAAGGTTCCTGAAGGGACGAGTGAACTTGATGTTTGCGCAGATCATTATCATCGCTATAAAGAAGATATTGCTTTAATGGCAGAGATGGGCTTTAAA
>CANPGX010000165.1 GCA_947573745.1 uncultured Erysipelotrichaceae bacterium
TTAAGGTCCGCAGGATTTTAAGTCCTGTGCGTCTACCAGTTTCGCCACCTGGGCATCCATGGAGGTTCCAACCGGACTCGAACCGATGATCGAAGAGTTGCAGTCTTCTGCCTTACCAACTTGGCTATGGAACCATAATTTATCTTATTCACGTTGCTTGATTATTATAACTTACTATCCTTTTTATTGCAACTATTTTTTTATTTTTTAATATGATTATCTAAATCAAATACGATAATGTCTCAATGTATCCAACTTGAAAATGATCTACATGTAAGACATAAATAAGATACTATTTATATTTCTTCTCTATTACCTATGAAAAATTTTCAAATACATTCAATTATTCTTGAAAAATAATATAAATATTGGTAAATATGTGATATTATATAATTAACAAATAAAAAGGAGAAAAATATGAAAAAATTATTATGTACATTGTTGTGTTTAAGTATGCTATTAGGATGTTCCGCCCCTAAAGAACCCGAAGTAACTATTGAACAAAAATTAAAAGAAACAGAAATCGTCAATTTAGATGATGATATCAAAGATTTTGAGGTTATTGAACAAATTCTCATCGATCATGGATATAAGTATGAATTTAAGGGTAACAGTATATCATTATTAGCACCTGATATGAAATACAATAGGGTTATTATTTATAGTCCAATTGATTCCTCATCATCTATTATTTTGATGTTAGTTCAAACATCTAAGACTTTTACTTTTTTTAAAAATCCTATTGGTACACCATCTTTTATCATGGGAGATAATGGTAATGCAAAATGGGATTTAGAAAATGATGTGCCTTTGGAAGATTCTGTGCTCACTGATCAAGATATGGAAGATATGTTAAAAATCAAAGAAGGTTATAATGCTTGGAGTCAAGAATTAGGATTATCTGTATATGATTTATACTATTTTTTCGAACTTTATTATCATGCCTTGAGTATCAACTATACTGATATGATTAAAATGGATGTATACCAACATTAAATCATTGATTCATTCTAAAGTAAAAGCCCAAAACCTTTCTACAAGTAATGGGCTTTTTTTATTTTTCTTGAGAACTAATAAAAAGTTAATCTTCTACATTATCCATCACTAAATGAACTTTTAATTTTTTTGTTGCTCTTCGCCATTAAATATCTTATTGATAAAATCACTGTATAACAATATTACTTATATTTAAAAAAGGACTTTTCAGTCCTTAATTTGATTTTACTCTTGTCCAATAATCCTCGTACATTGTTTTGACTTCAATTGGTTGATAACCAAAAACTTCATCATGAGCGCCCTGACGAATGCTATAAGCACTATTATCTTTAAACTCACTTTCACCTGCTTCTTTAGCCGCATTGACATTAGAAGTACGATAACCTACAGCTAAAGCATTTCTTAATGAAATATCATCTTGAATCATAAAATTAATAAACTCATGAGCTAAATCTACTTCTTTACAATCTTTAGTGATGACAAAACCATCAAACCAAACATTCGTTCCTTCTTCTGGCATAAAGTAAGCTAGATTTTCATTTTCGTTCATCACTGTAGCAGCATCGCCAGAATAAACAACAGCTAAAGCTTTTTCTCCAGAAATCATATTATCAATGACAGCATCATCCACATAAACAGGCGTTACCTTTGTTCTTTGTTCAACTAGCCATTGATAAGCAGCTTCCACCTCTTGTGGATCTTCACTATTCATAGAATATCCTAATGCCTTTAAAGCTACCATAAAGGAATCTCTTTCAGAATCATACATATAAATATTGCCTTTATATTTTTCATTTCTCAAGATTTCCCAACCATCTTTTAAATCTGCTTCATCTACCACTGTCGTATCATAAACAATTCCGACATTTCCATAGAAATAAGGAACCCAATATTCATTATTAGGATCAAAAGATTGATTCATGATACTTGTATCAAGATTATCTTTATTAGTGATTTTTGACCAATCAATCGTTTGAATAAGATCTTCTTTCATCAAACGTTCAATCATATATTCAGAAGGTACAATCACATCATATTGATTGCCCCCCATCAGTTTTGTATACATCGTTTCATTAGAATCAAATGTTTCATAAATAATTCGACAGTTATATTGTTTTTCAAAATCATTTAGGACACTCATATCAATATATTCACCTGTATTATATACTTTCAATACAGGTTTATCCTGTGAACTTGATGATGAGCAGCCACTTAAGAAACATAACCCTAAACATAATCCTAAGCCAATTTTAAATAATTTTTTCATTTAATTTTCTCTCCTTCTTTTTATTGATGAAATAAGGGACTACCGTTCCCATAAAAACAACACACAAGACAACGCCCACCACAATACTTGATAAAGCATAAATACTTGGATTAATGCGTTTTGTCATGTTGTAGATAATAATCGATATATTTTCCACACCATTACCTGTTACAAAATAAGAAATCACAAAGTCATCAAATGACATCGTAAAGGCAAGCAAAGCACCTGCAAAAATACCTGGTTTGATTTGAGGTAAGATGACTTTAACGAGTGCTTGTATAGGCGTAGCCCCTAAGTCCATAGCTGCATCAGCAAGATTAGGATCCAGTTGCTTGACCTTAGGTAAAACATTGGTAATCACAAAAGGTGTACAAAAGGCAATATGTGCCATCAACATCGTCATATACCCCTTCTCAATTCCCATAGCTGAGAAAAGAAGCATCAGAGAAATCGCGGTAACGATATCTGGATTCAAGATGGGCAAATTATTAATTTGTAAGATCACTAAGCGAACAACACGCTTACTCTTAGATAAACCAATCGCCGTTAATGTTCCTAAGATAACCGAAATCAGTGTCGCAATCACAGCAATAGATACAGATACCCATACAGCCTTCATCATCGCATCATTTTCAAATAAAGATTGATACCAACGCAAAGAGAATCCTTGCCACTTTGTCAGTGACTTGGCGTCATTGAAGGAGAAAAACACCATTACAATGATTGGTAAATAAAGAAAGAACAAACATAAAGTTATACTTATGCTATGAAACCATTTTTTGTCTTTTCGCATCCTTCTTCTCCCCCTCTTGTTCATTCTCGCCAGCATACTTTTCTAAACGGCTGACAGCCATCATCAACACAATCACAAGCAATGCTAAAATCAATGATACGGCACTACCAAAGTTCCAATTACCAATAGATATAAATTGCTGTTCTATAAAATTACCAATTAAGAAATATTGTCCACCACCTAAGATCTTAGGAATCACGAAAGCAGAAATGGCTGGTAAGAAAACCATCGTAATACCTGTTAAAACACCACTTAGTGATAAACGAAACGTCACTTTAAAGAAAGTTTGTACAGGTGTTGCACCAAGATCCATCGATGCTTCTATTAAAGACTTATCCA
>CANPGX010000166.1 GCA_947573745.1 uncultured Erysipelotrichaceae bacterium
CTTTAAGTAAAGATAAAAATGAGGCTTTATCTTTGTACAATGCAGACTTGTTACGTGAATTAATGATTGAAGCTTTTAATTTTGTAGAAGATGATTTATATGCTCATGAAAATCTTATGATCAATGCACAAACACATGTATTTAAGACTTATAAAGATAGAGAAACCATACGTTTTTTCTTGAATATTGTTTTATTGATTTATAAAGAAAAATTATATCAAAGGCAAGATATTTTTATAAAATATATAGATTTTATAAACAAACCTTGTCAGCAAGAAGATTTAATAAGAAAAATAGAAAAACTATTAGAAACGATTAATTTATTAGAAGAAAATGCTAATGTATCTTTACTGATGGATCGTTTGATGTATAGATTATAGAGAAGGTGAGAAGATGGAAGAAAAGAAATTAGTAGGTGTTCGTTTTAAAAGTGTAGGAAAAGTATATTACTTTTCTACGGATATTCCTTTAAATAAAGGCGATGATGTCATTGTTGAAACAGCAAGAGGTTTAGAAATTGGTGAAACAGTGACAGAAATGAAGAACTTAGAAGAATTTAAAATGGATGCGGAACTTAAAAGTATTATCCGTAAAGCAAAGAAAAAAGATATTGATCAATATCTGGCAAATATAGAAAAAGCAAAAGAGTCATTAGATATTTGTAAAACAATTGTGGCTAGAAGAAAATTAGATATGCATCTGGTTCATTGTGAGTATACATTAGATGCAACGAAGATCATCATCATGTATACATCAGATGAACGTGTAGATTTTAGAGAACTGTTAAAAGAATTAGCCAGTGTATTTAAATGTCGTATTGAATTAAGGCAGATTGGTCCAAGAGATAAGGCAAAAATTATTGGTGGTTTTGGAAATTGTGGTCAAACGTTATGTTGTGCCTCTTTTCTAGGAGAGTTTGATGGTGTTTCCATTAACATGGCTAAAAACCAAATGCTAGCTATCAATATTGATAAAATTTCTGGGACATGCGGAAGATTAATGTGTTGTCTAAAATATGAAGATGATTTATATACTAAGGAAAAACAAAGATTTCCAAAAATAAATTCTCGAGCTATTTATGAAGGAAAATTATGTAAAGTAATAGGTATCAATATATTAGATAATACCGTTAAATTAGATGATGAGGGAAATATTTTAATAGCTCCTTTAAAAGAAATTAGATTTGAAAAACCAGTACATAAAAAGGATAAAGTATGAACCAACAAGAAGTAGAAAATTATCTATTAGCTTATTCTCATATGAAAATTATCCAAAGAAAAGATATGTTTAATTTCTCGTTAGATACCGTATTATTATCTCATTTTTGCACCATCAATAAAAATACAACAAGAATTATAGATTTTGGAACTAATAATGCAGCGATTCCTTTATTATTAAGTATACGAACAAAAGCTTGTATTGTGGGTATTGAGATTCAACAAGAGGCTGTAGAATTGGCTAAAAGGAATATTGCACTCAATCATTTAGAAAATCAGATTATTATTAAAGAAGCGAATATTAAGAACTATCAGGATGATAAATTTCAGCTTGTTGTGTGCAATCCTCCGTTTTTTAAAGTAGATGAGCAAAGTCATGTCAATGATAATCAATATCTTAAGATAGCACGACATGAGATAGAAATAGACTTGGAAGGGATTATTAAAAATGCTGCTAGACTTCTGGATAATAAAGGACGTTTTGCATTGATTCATAGACCTGATCGACTGATTGAAATCATATCACTTATGAAGAAATATGATATTGAACCCAAACGGCTTCGATTTGTTTATCCTAAGGTTCAAAGAGATTGTCATATGGTATTAATAGAAGGCATGTATAAAGGAAATTCTGGTTTAAAGATAGAACCACCTTTATATGCTCACGAAGAAGATGGAAGTTATAGTGGTGAAGTAAGGAAAATGTTTGGAGAATTGTGATGAAAAGACAAAAAAGTTTTGAAAACCAAGAAGCAACTTTATTTTTAGTAGCAACACCTATAGGAAATTTAGAAGAAATGACTTATCGGGCTATATCCACTTTAAAAACAGTTGATGTGATCGCTGCTGAAGATACAAGAAATACTATCAAACTTTTAAATCATTTTGATATCAAAACAAAATTGATATCGCATCATGAACACAATCTTTTTCAATCCATTCCTAAAATTTTAACTTTATTAAAAGAAGGAAAATCTGTAGCATTGGTATCAGATGCTGGTTATCCAGCTATATCAGATCCAGGTTATGAATTAGTACAAAAAGTTATACAAGAAGATATTCCCGTGGTATCTATTAGTGGTGCTAATGCTTGTCTTAATGCTTTGGTCGTTTCTGGTATCGTTCCACAGCCATTTTTATTCTATGGATTTCTTGATCATCAAGATAAGTATAAAAAAAAGGAACTTGAAAAACTTCAATATGAAAAAGCAACTTTAATTTTTTATGAATCACCCCATCGTATCAAAAAAACATTAGAATTGATGAGATCCTATTTTGGCAATAGATCCATGGCTTTATGTCGAGAACTGACAAAGAAGCATGAAGAAATATTAAGAGGGACCATTGAAGAAATATTAGAAGTATTAGATACTATCAAGGGAGAGATGGTTCTTGTGGTTGAGGGATGTCAGGAAGAAAATGCAGGAGAAGTGACTTTTGATATTTCTATTCATGAACATGTTGATGAATGGATTCATCAAGGTCTTTCAACAAAAGACGCTATAAAAAAAGTAGCAGAGTTAAGAAAAATGAAAAAAAATGAAATTTATGCACTTTATCATCAAGATAAATAGATCAAATGAAATTTATTCTTGTAAAAGATGATTATCTAACCCATTTCTAGAGAAATTGTAGTATAATGATCTATTATAAAAGTGTAATCAAAAAAGGAGAAAAAGATGAATCTGACAAGATTATTAAAAAAAACTTTATGTATTTTATTGACGATGATCATGGTATTGCCAGTTATTCATCTAAAAGCTGAGAATAATCATCAGTACGATGCTTGGTATTATATTAGTTATGGCGCTGATGATATGGGAAAGGGCACATGGAGATTTGTTACAAAAGGTCGTGTCAATATGGAGAATCGACCCACTGCATCCAGACGTATTTATACAGATGACCTAGAACATAGAATTCAAACATTAGATGATGCCTTGTTAGTGCCTATTACTTACCAAGGAATAACCTATGATGTTGCATCAGAAAATAGTCAAAGTGCTAATACATATACTATAGAATGGAAACGTATTATAGATGAAAATGGTGCTAATAATGCCGGAAAAGATAATGTTCCTGCTGGAGTACCTGCATATCATGTGGATGGACAAGTTACTTTTCATTATCAATATGATGTAGAATATTATATTTCTGGTGTGAAAAATGATTCT
>CANPGX010000167.1 GCA_947573745.1 uncultured Erysipelotrichaceae bacterium
ACTAACAGATATCCAATCTTTAATATGATCTAACTTATCATTCGCTAAAATTTCTTTTTGTTGTGATTTTGTCAATTTCAAGATTTGGCTTGTCGATGAAAAACTATAGCCTTTTGCTAGTAGGCGAATACGATTATAGTTAAGTGCAACAACGAGGCCCACTACAAGAACAACTGCCCCTAAAACAAGAAGAACACGATCCATCCTTAAACGACGTTTCTTAGTATAACTACCATAAGCATAATAATTTCTCTTCTTTTTTAATCTCATATTTACACCTCTCTATACCTTTATTTCATTTTTGTCAATCTTTGCATTATTATACAATAAATGACTTTTTTTCCACAACCATAACAATCATTTTATTTTTTGAAATGCTCCAAATAATCCTTCTTTCCAAGTTCATAAAGATCATTTCCAAAACAATCAATCACGACAGTTAATGGCAATTCTTTAACGACTAATCGACGAATTGCTTCTGCCCCCAAATCCGAAAAAGCAATCACTTCTGATTGAACGACACATTCTCCTATATAAGCTCCAGCACCACCTAAAGCACCAAAATAAACCCCTGTATAATCCTTGATGGCTTGCTTAACAGATGCACTACGATAACCTTTACCAATCATAGCACATAGTCCTTCTTTCATTAAAATAGGAGCATAGGTATCCATACGTCCAGAAGTTGTTGGTCCCCCACTGCCAAAAACTTCACCTTCTTTATGAGGCGTTGGTCCCACATAATAGATGACCTGATCTTTCATCTCAAAAGGTAAAGGTTGTTGACGCTCTAATAATTCAACTAAACGCTTATGAGCAGCATCTCTTCCTGTATAAATAACACCACTTAAAGAAACTTCATCTCCAGCCTTTAATTGACACAAAATCTCTTTTGATAAAGGTGTTGTTAGTTCTATCATAGAATAACCCCCTTATGTCTTGCTACATGACAACAAATACTCACAGCTACAGGCATACCTGCAATATGTGTTGGAGCTGTTTCAATATGTAATGCTAGAGCTGTTGTTTTCCCGCCAAATCCCGCTGGACCTATTCCGGTTTCATTGATTCGTGTTAATAAATCCTTTTCCAAGTTAGCATACTCTTTTAAAGGATGACTTTCTAAAACATCTTTCATCATCGCTTTTTTTGATAAATAAGCGACGGTTTCAAAATTTCCCCCAATACCTACACCTATCACCATCGGTGGACAAGCATTTGGTCCAGCATCTTCTACAACCTTCAATACAAATTCTGTAACACCTTGCAGGCCATCCGAAGGTTTAAGCATTTTAATTTGACACATATTTTCAGATCCAAACCCTTTAGGTGCAACAAGAATCTCTATTTGATTTCCTTCTACAATATCATAATGAATGGTAGCAGGTGTATTATCTTTGGTATTCACACGATTAAATAAAGGATCTTCCACAATTGATTTTCTTAAATATCCTTCTTGATAGCCCTGGCGCACACCTTCATGAATAGCCTCATTCAAAGATCCACCTACCACATGAACATCTTGACCCATACGAATATAAACGCATGCCATCCCTGTATCTTGACATATGGGTTTTCTTTTCTCTCTTGCCAATTGAGCATTCTCTAACAAAATGCTTAAATTTTTTTTAGCCAACGGATATGGTTCATTAATTTCATATGTTTGTAATACCTTTTCAATATCTTTAGGTAAAAATAAATTAGCTTCAATACATAAATTTTTAATCACCTTTGTGATTTCATCAACATTAATTTCTCTCATATTTTTCACCTTATTTCTACTTCATTTTCTAGTATATCACAGTTTTTTACCTATTTCTTCATCAAATAAAAAAGATGAAGTATTTCTTATACCTCATCTCTATTCATATCTAAATATACTCATCTGTTAATGAATAAAATAAAGAATAGTAACGACTACTCATTAACTCAACAACAGTTAATAAAGCGTGTTTTCCCATTTTCGGATTATCTGCATAATTTCCTAATAGAATAACATAATCCGCATCTTGAGCTAAAGCAATATCTTTATTTTGTGTAATTAAAACAATCTTTGCTTTAGATCTTTTGATATAATGAATTACTTTTTCTCCCATATCTTCATAGCCACCCTTAACAGATGTAATGATGGCTAAAGAATTTTCATCAAGATTTCTGGCACATTCTAACTGACGATCAATTTCTAAATAAGCGATACTAAATTTTTCTAACATCAGTAAGTCAGTTTGAAGGTGAAGTGCTGCACTTTGAGAAAACTGTGTTCCAAAAAAAGCAACTGTTTCTGTATCGTGGATTTCTCTTAAAACTTCATCTACTACCTGCCAATCTAAAGCTTCTTCCAACTCTCTCATCCCTTGAATAATTTGGTCTAGATAATGATGCGTAGTTGAATGAGGATCCTCTTTCATCATTTTTAATGGTACAGTTAAGTTGACTAATTTTTTTTCATTAGAATGAAAAGAAAGACACTCTTGTTTTAAGTGGGCAAAATTTTCATAACCTAATGCACGACAAAAACGACTAATCGTCGCTGGTGAAACAAAACATTCCTTGGCCAATTCACTAATTCCCATTTGTGAAACACGATAAAAATTATTAGCCATAAACCAAGCAATCATATAATTAGTATCTTTTTCATCTGCTGTATCTAAAAATAGTATCAATCTATAAAACAAATTCTTCATATTAGAATCCCCCAAATATATTATACATGAAAAAATAATTTTTTTAAATAGATGTTATCGAAATTCCTATCTTAAACAAATTGAAAAGAAGATATCTCTATCTTCCTTTAACGTTCGAAAGCTAATTCAACTAACTCATCTAATAATTGAGAATAAGGCAAACCTGTTGCTTCCCATAATTGAGGGTACATACTAATATTTGTAAATCCAGGAAGCGTATTTATTTCATTCAAATAAAGTTTTCCAGTCTGTCTATCTAAAAAGAAATCTACTCTACTTAACCCATGTCCATCGACTGCTTTAAAAGCTCTAACAGCATATTTTCTAATTTTATCTTGAATTTTCTGATCTACTCTGGCAGGAATACATGTTGCACTCTGCTCATCTTCATATTTAGACTCAAAAGTATAGAATTCCCCATGAGGAAGAATTTGTCCAACTAGTGAAGCCTTGGGATCATCATTCCCCAAAACAGCGCACTCTAATTCAATACAATCAATATTTTCTTCAATCACAAGTTTTCGATCATATTGACCAGCATACTCTAGAGTTTTCATCAAATGATCTTCTGACTCTACTTTACATACACCTACAGAAGATCCTGAGTTCGATGGTTTAATAAAGCATGGGTATCCAATCTCTTTTTTAATCATCATCGCTACATCTTCTTGATCTTTAAAAGAAGCATCCT
>CANPGX010000168.1 GCA_947573745.1 uncultured Erysipelotrichaceae bacterium
TAGCCAAGACATTTTCTTCAAACAACAGATAACCCGTCAAGAAAATCAATGCGATGACAGCCACAAAAAATAAGACAATCAAGGCTATCAAAAAACAACGAATAAAAAAAGGTACTTTCCTACTTTGACTTAATGCTAGGGTTCCTTCTAAGACAAGTTCAAGTAATAATTCCATGATCCATTCCATTTTCATGCTCCCTTCTAAAATAAATCTTTTAAAGCATAAGGCAGTGCTTCTTTAAACAAATACATTTGTTCTTCTGGTGATTTTTGAATACCTTTTCTAAACCAACTCACCGAAGTCATGATCGTACCATGTAAATAGATTTCTAAGATATGATATTGCGTGGTCGTCAAATGAACGTCTTTAGAAAGTAATTGTAGATACTTGGTATATAATAAATGAATAAATATATTATGATCATCTTCTATGATATTTCTCATCATCGGTTCATAGGCAGACAAAAATTGGATATAATCTCTTTCTATCGAACAATAATCTTTTTCACTTGCATGATGAAAGATAGCGGGTGATAAACGATGGTGAAAAAGATAAGTTAATACATCGTATTTATCACTAAAATGACGATAAAAAGTAGAATGTCCTAATTGCGCTTGGGTAAGTATTTCTTGTACTGTCACCTCATTCATCGTCTTATCTTGCAATAATTGATAGAGGGCCTCTGAGAATTGCTCCTTTGTATTTCTTTTCACATGATCACCCCATAGCTATTATATCAAAATGAGATACTTTTCGTAAAGTATCCCACTTTTTAAAATTTTTAATGATTTTCATTGAACATCATCTCCTCTTTTATAAAAAGACTTTTTATAATGAAGCCAAGGAGGTTTTAGAATGAATAAAATGATGAAATGTGCCATCTATCATGGCATAGAAGATGTAAGAATGGAAGAAAGACCTATTCCAGAAATCACAAGTAAAGACGTTTTAGTTAAAATTTTAAGAGCTGGTATCTGTGGTTCAGACACGGGTAGTTATTTACATGGTGGTGAACCTTATGGCGTCTTTAAAGGTCAAGAATTTGGACATGAGATGGTCGCTAAAATCGTTGAAAGAGGAAGTGATGTTCCCGAATGCTTCCAAGTTGGCGATATTGTCTTTGTCGATCCTATGCGTGCAAGCAAAATGGGCTCTTTTAAAGCAGATATGACAGGAGCATTCAGTGAATATGTGCGTGTAGAAAATGCTGAACTTCATGTTAATCTTTATCCATTGAATCAAGATATTGATTTAGATGCTGCCGCTTTGATTGAACCTATCAGCGTCGGTACACAAGGCGCATTATGCATGCAACCCAAAGAAAATGAAAATGTCGTTGTCTTAGGAGCTGGCACCATTGGTTTAGGCGCAACAGCTGGACTCATCGCTAGTGGTGTTAAAAATGTCATCGTTGTCGACAGAGTAGCATGGCGCTTAGAGAAAGCAAAAGAATTAGGCGCTAAGATCATTAATACAGAACATGAAGATCTTAATGAAAAATTAGTTGAATATTGTGGTGCCGTCAAAGGCGGAGCTAATTTCAATCCTGCTGATTTAAGTCCAGATCTTTTAGAACAAGTCATTGCGTTTATTAAAAAAGCACAACTTGCTTTAGATAAAAAAGTCCCTGATGTTCATTATTATGTGGATGCAGCTGGTGCTACACCATTACTTCAACAATGCTTTACAAGTGGTGCACCACACAGCGAATATTCTATTGTAGCTGTGTATGGTAAAGATATCCCATTGAATGGTTCTACTTTTATTACTAATGAAGCTAAAGTGCGTGGTTCTAAAGGCTATAATACAGAAACCATTCTCAAGGTCATTGACCTCATCCAACAAAAGAAAGCACCCGTTAAAACGATCATCACGAAAAAATTTGCCCATAAAGATTTTCCACAAGCTATCAAAGAAGCTTGTGACGCTACACAAAACATCAAAGTCATTATTGATTATGAAATGTAACAAAAAAACTCTAGGAGATTTTCCTAGAGTTTTTTATCTTCATCAAAAAGATGACATAAAAGCAATATTATGATAAAACATCAGTATATTTATAACAGTAATTCACTGTTTTCTCATAAGTATATTTATATTTATTATCCATAGATTCTCCTATACTTTTCTAATACCTTATTTCGTTCTATTTCAGTTGTTGACTTCCCAGTTATACAATTATAAAGTTTTTGTTTTATTTCTTTAGTTAATGACATTCCCTCTTGAGCCATTGCTCCATCAACTTTTTTTATTTTTTCTTGTATCTCTTTTTCAGTTTGTTTTTTACTATTATTCATTGATACCACTCGCTTTCTCAAGTTCCTTGATATATTTATTATATCATAAAAGCCCCTATTAATCATTAGTTTTATACAAACCCGGATATACTAAAACATTTATTGATTTTACATAAACATTCCATAGTTTAAATTCACCAACAGGTTCTCTTTCATTAATTGTAATTTAGAATAAAGAGACAATAGCTTAATCTTATCAAGTTTATTCAGAATAACCCTATTATCATATTATCCCACAATGAACATTCACATACTTACTGCTTTCAGAAAAGACTTTAGTAAATAATATATGAGATATATACCAAGAAAGACTAGATATAACCATTGCTTGTTTTTCACCATCGATCCCACCATAATAAAATCATATTTAAAATGATCGATAATATCATCAGTAATATTGAAATAAAAAAATAATGCCATATCCATTCAAAAGCATATTTTGTGACTTGGACATAGTTTTGCAATATAAAACGTATATTAGCTATCTTATAAAGAATAAAGCATCTAAAATAGACAAGATGACATTTTTGATAGACTCACTTAATTGACACAATTTAATGATACTCCCTATGATAAAGGCTATACTTGTCAAACATAATAAAAGACCTATATTCCCATTAGGAGCTTCAAATACAAAAAGTTGTAAGATAAAAGAAGTTAACCCTATAACTAACAACATGAAACATATATTGATTTGCGTTTGTTTTTTCATAAATGATCCGACTCCTAGAATTTTGATTTTTCATAATTGTAAGGAATACTTGTACCCACAACAACATCTTCTATTTTTTCTATGATAAGCCAATCGTCCATATTTCCTTGACGTTCAAAATCCAATGGTTCGATTTCTTCTACATTGGTAAATTCAACCAAGCATAAACATTTCTTATGCCATCTCTCTTTTTGTTTATCGGTGAGTTGGAGTTTAGATTGATGATCTTCGATAATTTTTGTGATTTGTTCTTCTGATAATTTCACAAAATTTTGAACATCTTTGACTACTGCTTTAGCAGTGATCTTTTTTGTTCCTTTTTCCATAAAATAAAGTATTTCATCTTTAAATACTCTACTATG
>CANPGX010000169.1 GCA_947573745.1 uncultured Erysipelotrichaceae bacterium
GGGTTGTTGAAGGCAAAATTATATTTTGATATGATGAATACTTATGGAAAACCTACAACACTATTAAGAAATCTTACGCAAGAACAAGCCAGTCTTTTAGCTGAAAATACATCCTTTTTAAGAGGTGTGAAGATAACCAGTGATTGGGAAAGAGAATACACGGATGATATCATTTTTAGACAAGTTTTTGGCTCAGTTTCTACGAGTCATCAAGGTTTGATGGCTGAATATGCCACAGAGATGTTGGCCCAAGGATATGCTAATGATTCACGTGTTGGACGTTCGGGTTTAGAACAACAATATGATCAATTATTACGTGGATTAGATTCGTCTTATTCTATTACTTATGATGAAAGTGGGAATCCAACGATTTATAAAACAACTGATGGTTATACAGGCGTTCATTTAAAGTTAACGATTGATTGGGAATTGCAAGAATATATCAGTCAATTAATTGAACAAGCGCTTCTTGATCGTGTTCATCTTGAAGGAAATAAATACTTGTGTAAAATGTTTGTTGTCATGATGGATCCTAATAATGGAGATATTCTCGTCATGGCTGGAAAATATTATGATCGTGAAACGAATCAAATCATTGATTATGCAGCTGGTACTTATTTAGAGGCTTTTGAAATTGGTTCTACTTCTAAAGGGGCTACTATTTATACGGCTTACAAGTATGGACTTATTGATGTGGGAGAAAAAATATTAGATGCGCCTATTTATATTCGTGGAACTGCTGTTAAATCAAGTTATGTGAATATGGGAATTATTAGTGATATTGAAGCATTGGCAAAGTCAAGTAATGTTTATATGTTTCATATTGCCATGCGTTTAGGCGGTGCAACTTATGTGCCTAATGCACCGTTAGATATTGACTATGCTGCTTTTGATAAATTAAGACAATCTTTTGGAGAATTAGGTTTAGGAGTTAAAACGGGGATTGACTTACCTAAAGAAGAATTAGGTTATAAAGGAAGTGCGCAAACAGCGGGGTTATTATTAGACTCTGCCATAGGGCAATACGATACATATACAACACTCCAATTAGCTCAATATACATCTACTTTAGCTAATGGCGGAAAACGTATGAGACCACGATTAGTGAGTGAAGGATTTGTTTATGATGAGAATGGACAAAGTATTACTGTATATGAAAATAAACCAGAAATCTTAGATGATGTTTCTTATCAAACGACAGCCTTTGAACGTGTTAGATTAGGCTTTAGACTGGGAGTCACAGATGGTATTGTGACCACTTTGAGAGGTGCCAGTTATTTACCTGCAGCCAAAACTGGGACAGCTGATGTCTACGATTATTCAACGAATATCAACTATCCAAACAAGTTGTTGATTGGATTTGCACCATATACTAATCCTAAAATCACCTTAGCTTGTATTGCGCCAAGAATCTCAACAACTTCTGCTTGTTTGACACTAGCACCACAAATGTTTCAAAAATATTTTGATAAATATGGTATGGATTAAAAAAAAGGCTCGCATTTACAAAGCTTTTATGATATTATACTCAAGTAAAGAATGGGGTATGGAGGTGTAAACAAATGAGAGATAACATTATTTTTAAATGTACTGAATGTGGTGAAGAAAATTACTTAGGTACAAAAAATAAGAGAAAGCACCCAGAAAGAATGGACGTTAAAAAATATTGTCCAAGATGTAATAAAATGACAACTCATAGAGAAAAAAAATAAGCCACTTTTTGGCTTTTTTTTGTATAGGGGATAAAAATGAAAATCAAAAGATTGGTTGTAGGAAGTTATCAAGCAAATTGTTATATTGTTTCTTATGAGCAGGAAGCGATAATCATTGATCCTGGTGATCATGTGAAACAGATTCGGGCGTATATTGAAAAAGAGAATTTAAAGGTCATGGCGGTTTGTCTCACTCATGGTCATTTTGATCATATCGGTGCTATCGATGCTATTGAACAACACTATCATTGTCCTATATACCTTCATAAAGAAGATCATATCTGTTTAAAAAATGAGTTGTATAATTTGTCTGGAAAACAACATCCTTTACACATTCATGCGACAGTTTTAGAGGCACCAGAATATTTAGACATAGGTCATTTTAAAATTCACTTCATCCATTGTCCAGGGCATAGTCAGGGAAGTTGTATGATTGAACTATTAAACGAAAATGTCATTTTTTCTGGGGATGTCTTATTTAAGGGATCTATTGGGCGATTTGATTTTATAGGTTCAAGTAAACATGATACTTTTGAAAGTATTCAAAAGATTAAAAAAATAGACGGAGACTATACGATTTATCCTGGTCATGATATGTCAACGACATTGAGTGATGAAAAGGCATATAATCCTTATTTTTAAAGATGCATTATTTACACATTCAAGATGTATCAAAATTTTATGGGAATCTTTGTGTTTTAGATCATTTAAATTTTGATATCGACGAGCATGAATTTATTGTTGTTTTAGGACCTAGTGGCAGTGGAAAGACAACATTATTAAAGGTATTGTGTCAATTAGAGACTCAAGACGATGGTGATATTCTGGTAGAGCGATGTTTACATGATATAAAAAAGACGATGTTTTTTCAATCTTATGCACTTTTTCCATACTTAAATGTTTATGATAATATCGCGATTGCGCTTTTATCTTCTTCTTTATCAACAAATCAAATCAGTCAAAGAATTTATGAAATAGCCCGTTTTTTAGATATTGATCATCTATTGACTAGAAAGATTAAGCAAATATCAGGTGGTCAGGCTCAGCGTGTAGCTTTAGCAAGGACGATGGCGAGTGATGCTTCACTATGTTTAATGGATGAACCACTCAGTCACTTGGATGATTTAACTGCTCGTAAAATATTACCTTTTATTAAAAAAATCCATCAAAAAAAACAATGGACGACACTTTATGTTACTCATAATCAGAAGGAAGCGCAACTTCTTGCTGATCGTGTTATTGTGATGAATCATGGGAAAATAGAGCAATTGGGAACGTATGAAACGCTTTATCATGATCCAAAAACATTATTTGTTGCTCAATTTATGGGAGAAAATCCTATGAATTTAATCAAAGGTCATATGAGAAATGGCCAATTTCAATGTAAAGACTTTTCTTTACCTGTCCTATTCAAACAGGAAAAAGATGTTATTTTAGGGATACGTGTAGAAGATATATCATGGTCATGTGTAAAAAATGAATATCCTGCTATCATTTTGAGTATGAATCGTCGTGACCATTATACGTTGTTGGAAGTTGATTGTCTGGGTGTTTTATTACAAGTGATCACTTTTCAAGAACCAGAAAAAACAAAAAATATATATCTTCAATTTAATAGAAAAAAGTTTTATATTTTTGATCAGCAGTCACAATTGAGACT
>CANPGX010000170.1 GCA_947573745.1 uncultured Erysipelotrichaceae bacterium
GGCATGGATAGCTTAGGATTTTCTGATCATATTCCTATGCATGGAAGAGATTATACTTTTCTTAGAATGCCAGAAAATCAGTTAGAAGATTATATACAAAGTATTTTAAGTTTAAAACAAAAATACCAAGATCAAATCAAGATTCATTTAGGATTAGAAGCTGAATTTTTAGATTCACAACAAGCTTATTATCGTTATTTATTAGATCAGACACCGATTGAATATCTTATTTTAGGTGGACATTATATTCATGAAGCATTTGCAGAAAACGCAAGTCATGTCAATATTGATCGAAAAAAATTAGAAGCTTATGTTGCTATGTGTATTGATGGGATGAAAAGTGGGTTATATTTATATTTGGCGCATCCAGATTTATATATGAAAAAACATGATGTTTTTGATGAAAATTGTCTTTGGGCAGCTCATGAAATCTGTAAAGCTAGTTTAAAATATCAATTTCCTATTGAAATCAATTGTGAAGGTTATGCTGTTGGATTAAAAGAATATGCTCATGGAACCATCCATCGTTATCGCTATCCTGTAGAAGAATTTTGGAAAATTGCTGGTGAGTATCAATGTCCGGTTGTTATAGGTGTTGATGCACATAAAAGCACTTCATTGAATGGCGATGGCATTCAAAAAGCTTTTGATCTAGCGAAGCGTCATCATCTTCGCTTAATTAAGGATAATCGTCTTTTATAAAATATCTTATCTTTATATTGACATTTTATAGATTTTATTTATAATGTTAATTACGGCTATGACTAGGAGAATCGAAACCTCAACGTTTCTCTTGGAATATGCTAAGTTTAATCAAGGAGGAACATACAATGTTAACAAAAGAAGAAAAAGCAAGTATCGTTAAAGAATATGGTCAATTTGAAGGAGATACAGGTTCTACAGAAGTTCAAATTGCCTTATTGACTGCTGACATCAACAAATTAAATGAACACTTTAAGGTTCATAAGAAAGATTATCATTCAAATCGTGGACTTTTAAAGAAAATTGGTCACCGTCGTGATTTATTAAAATATCTAAAAAATACAGATATTAATCGTTATGGTGAACTTATTACTAAATTAGGTTTAAGAAGATAATCATTAAGAGAAGGATAGATCCTTCTTTTTTTATTTTATATAGTTTTGAACGAAAAGGATATGGTATACTGTAATAAATCATACTTTAGGAGAAAACAACATGAAAAGAATCATTCAAATTTTTACGGGTGGATGGAAATATCCGCTCTATAGTGCAGATGCCATTTGTAAGAGATTAAACTTTATATGTCAACAGATGCCCATTGATGCTGTTATCATAGGGTGGCATATTGATCCTTTGCTTTATCAAAAAGTAGGCGATTATTTACACCAACATCATATTGATATGTATTTATGGTTACCAACTTTTTCTGAAATTAATGAATTGGGTGATGCAGATCCTGTCATCGATGTCTTTGGCAATCAAACGGAGCGTTATGTTTTACAAGAGGGAGAAAGTTTTGAATTCTTTTGCCCATCTTCATCTAAAAATAGGGATTTATTATTATCCATTTATGAACAATATTTTTCTTCAGTTTCATTTGATTGTGTCTTTTTAGATAAGATCAGAACAAAATCATATGTTGCTGGAAGTCGAGATGTTTTAGGATGTTGTTGCCAAAAATGCACCTCACAATTTTTAAACTATGATTATGATGTTAAAAAGTTGAGAGATTTTATAGAAAAAGAAGGCATTAATGAAAGTTTTTCTCCAATATATTTCGATATAAAAGATGGCTTTCATTTTAAATACGATTTGGTAGAAACATTTTTTGATGTAAAATGCAAAATTTATACTGATGAAATTAAAAAAACAGTACAGATGTTTCGAAATAAAGGATTAAAGGTGGGCTTAGATGTTTATGTGCCTGTTCTATCAAGATTAGTAGGTCAAGACATCACGTCATTATTAAATATAGCTGATTTTATCAAACCGATGATGTATCGTCGTACTATGGCACCGGCGGGTATTGGTTTTGAATATGAAGCTTTAAAAAAGGCTTTGCCAATGTTACCATTTGATACACTACTAGGTGATAAAAATAGGTTAGAATCGATGAGTGATGAGGACATGTTAGAAATTTTAAATAGAGAGCATAAAGAAAAAATTTATCCTGGTATTGAAGTGAATTATCGTGAAGATATTGCCAAAACAGATCTTGCATACGTTAAACAGAGTCTTCAAACAGTAGAAAAATCAGGATGTGGTGGTGTTGTTTATGCATGGGATATCATGCTTGCCCCTGATGAACATCTGATTCACAGTATTTAAACGAAGTGGTTTAGTATATTGAAAAGATATAATATATTGTAATTTTCCTTTTATTTATCAATAAAAAGATGATATAATGTTGAAGAAATAATGATTGGAGTGAAATGAATGGTAAAACAAGTTTTTAGTACTGAATTTTTTGGTAAAAAATTAACTGTTGAAACTGGAGAATTAGCTAAACAAGCAAATGGTTCTGTTTTAGTAAGATATAATGATACTGTAATTTTATCTACTGCCGTTGCAGGAAAAACCCCTAAAGATGTTGATTTTTTTCCATTAACTGTCACTTATGAAGAAAAATTATATTCAGTTGGAAAAATTCCTGGTGGTTTTTTAAAACGCGAAGGCCGTCCAAGTGAACATGGTACTTTAACAGCAAGAATGATAGATCGACCTATTCGACCATTGTTTGCTGATGGATTTAGAAATGAAGTTCAGATTGTCAATACTGTATTATCCGTAGATCAAGATGCCAGTCCTGAAATGGCAGCCATGTTAGGTGCTTCCTTAGCTTTATGCTTATCGGATATTCCTTTTAATGGTCCTATTGCGGGTGTTCATGTTGGACGCATCAATGGTGAATTTACAATTAATGCAGGGCCTGTTGAAATGGAAAACAGTGAAATTAATTTAGAGGTTGCTGGAACGAAAGACGCTATTAACATGGTTGAGGCTGATGCAAAAGAAGTTTCTGAAGAAGTCATGTTAGATGCTTTGATGTTTGGTCATGAAGCCATCCGTCAATTAATTGCTTTTGAAGAAGAAGTCGTTCAAGCTTGTGGTAAAGAAAAAATTGAAATTCCGCTTTTTGAATTAGATAGCACATTAGTTCAAGAAGTCAGTGACCTTGCGAAAGAACGTATGGTTAAAGCAGTGAGTATTCCTGGTAAACTTGAACGATATGGTGCTATTGATGATTTGATGGCTGAAGTGATGGCATCGTATGATCAAAAAGTTTATGATGATGAGGATACTAAAGCAAAAGTTCTTAAACAAGTAGGAATCATTTTACATGATTTAGAAAAAGATGAAGTAAGACGTTTGATTACAGAAGATAAAGT
>CANPGX010000171.1 GCA_947573745.1 uncultured Erysipelotrichaceae bacterium
GGATAAGTTTTAGTATAGATGGATTGTAATAATAAAACAAAGATAGGCGCAGTATATTGTAGGACTATGGCATTTGCTGCTGTTGTCATTTTATTAGCTAGAACATAAAGGTTGTTGGTCATAATGAGACAAAAAGCAGCAAGAATAATTTTCTTGTTCAGTTTAATTTTAAAGTTTCTTTCGTAAATAAAAAAGAAAACTAAAGCAATGATAGAACGTAATCCATTGATGGCAACAGCATTCAATGGGATAAGTTTGATAAAGATACCGCCAAGACTCCATAAAAATGCCGTGATGAGCATATACAAATGACCTTTATTTTTCATGATATCCTCCCTTATTTATAAAGGACTATATCAAAATTTCTTTTCTTTTTCTACATTTTTTTAAAAATAATTACTTTATAATGAGTCATGGGGTGATAGGAATGGATTTTAGAAAGAACTTTGGAATAATTTTAGTCATGCTAGGAATGATCCTAACCTTAAATCAAACACAAGAATTTAGTGGACTCATTGATACACTTCTTTTTTATATTAAGAATTATTGGCCAGTTTTTATTGTTGTTTTGGGAATCTATTTATTAACCGTTCCGGCACAAAGAAAAAAATAGGAGAGACTCCTATTTTAGATAATATTTATGATAATAGGTTATACGGATAACATTAAAGATTTGCATGATTTGGTTATAAAAAAGGACACTATTAAATTTTCCTGGAAGATAAAGCGTATGATGGCATAAGCGATGTTCAGGTGTTGTGTATAATGGATTTTGAGTAAGTAAAATAGATGTCGCCTGATGAAAATCAGTATTTTCTTTGATGCGCATAAAATTTTCAATCGTATGTCCAGTAGCTGAAATAAATAAGATGACATCATGGCTACTAATAGAAAGCGGTTGATCATAATGGTGATATTGTATCACGGTTTTGCCTAAAGTGATAAAATCAGTTTGCATTTCTATAGCCAGAGAAACGGCATAGATAGATCCCATTAAGATGACACGACGCGATTTAAAAATAAGATGACAGATCGTATCAATCAATAGCTTAGTTTCATCGTACAATAGGACTTCAGGGAGATTTTGAGTGATGTCAGTATCTAGCATACGTGATCCTATCTGATCCAAACGAAGCATATGGTCTTGTAAAAGTTTTTGTTGAAAAGCATTAAAGTCTTTAAACCCTAAGGCATAACATGTATGCAAAATATTTTCTATGGTCAATCCACTTTCATTAGCCATCTGCTCAATAGATAGGGTGCTAAATGAGATATAATGTTCAATCACAAAAAGGCAGAAACGATAATTCGTATCTTCTAGAATAGCACCGTTTAAATAAGATAGAAGACGTGTCAGTAAAGTATTCATGGGATTTCCTCCATTTTATTTTTTTTGATGACATAGTTTTGCATCGTGTTTAAGCATAAACAATTGAGCTGACTTTGTGCATAAATGGTGGCTAAACCACCATCAAGACCAATTTTATCGTGGTAAATAGGATCCATCCAAATATCGAAACAATGAGGTTCTTTATGTAAAAAACAAGTTGGGGTGTGACCAAAAATAATGGTTTTTCCTTTGATGCCAGGAGACATATAAAAATATTCACGCATCCAAACACATTCTTCTTCACTTTGTTGTTCTAAGGGTTTATCGGGATTAATGCCAGCATGAATAAGGATGAAAGAGGACTGTTCGCATTCGATTTCTACAAAATTAGGACAAGCATTAATAAAGTCGATAAATCTTTGCCAAAAATAGGAACGAATATTCTGATAACTGTGTAAAGATAGTTCTTTCTTTCTTAAATAAGCATGATAATCTTCAATGGTTTTCCTGCCACCATTTTGCATCCATAAACGAAAAGCACCACTATGAACATCATTTCCTGTTAAAAAAGCATCTCTCATCATGACTTCATGATTACCTTTGATCAAATGAATATTCTCATGATCAAAAATGTATTGATAAATAGATAAGCTATCTTCGCCACGATCATTGCAATCACCTAAGATATAAAGAGTGTCTTGCTGAGTGAATTCAATTTTTTCAAGCATCTGCATAAAAAGTTGAAAGTGACCATGAAGGTCAGATAAAACAAAGATTCGGGATGATTTCATGATACACTCTCCGTTAAAATAGATGAGATATGATTAAAAGCTTCTAAATAATCACCTGTCGCAAAAATAGAAGATTTAAAAGTAGTTATAGGAATATTGGCATCTATATTTTTCTTAACATAGGGTTCTAAATAAGAAACTTGTGGTGCTAACACAATAAGATCATGATGTAAAGCTTTGTCTTTCAACCGGTGAATACTCATCGCCTCAAAGTAATATGGAAGATGATAACGTTCAGCGATTTCTTGAAGTTTAGTGGCAAATAGGTATGTACTTAATCCACTAGAACAGCACAAAAGAATATATTTCATTTGATGTTTACCAGAGAGTAAATAGTTGATAAATTCATTAAATAAAAATTGTGCTTGAGCAAAATGAACGATTTGAAAATGAAGATAGAAGACATGCCTTTGATTCTCTTTATCGATAATGCTTTCTTCAATCACGTCATCTTGCCAAAAATAAAGTGTTCCTAAATAAGCATCTGTATTAAAATGTATTGTTCGTTCAGCATCATCTGTGTAAAAGTCGATATGATGAGATTGATATGTTTTTTGATGTGATTGAATCCATTTATAAAATAAAGATTGATTAAGATCTTGATAAAATTCATTCATAAAAAGCACCTCCTCTTATCATATTTATTGTACTAAAAAATATACAAAAAAATGAATAATTTCTGAAAAGGAAAAGTTTTTCACAATATGAAAAGAAAGATGGGGATAAGATTTCTTTTCTTTTGATTATTTGAATGAATCACGGTATAATAATGGCAAATAGTGGAGGTATTAATCATGAAAAAAAGACCAATTGTATTATGTATTATGGATGGTTATGGCTTAAGAGATGAAATTACAGCCAACGCTGTTCGTTTAGCCAATACACCTAATTTAGATGATTTAATGGATATGTATCCAACAACGACTTTGAGTGCTTCTGGTAATCCAGTAGGACTTCCTGAAGGCCAAATGGGGAATAGTGAAGTGGGACATCTGAATATCGGTGCCGGACGTATTGTTTATCAGTCGTTGACACTCATCAATAAAGCGGTGCAAGATGGTGAGTTCTTTAAAAATGAGAAATTTTTAAAAGCGATGGACCATGCAAAGCAACATGATTCAAAATTGCATATCTGGGGTTTATTATCTAATGGTGGCGTTCATTCTAGTATTGAACATATCTATGCTTTATTAGAAATGGCTAAAATGGAAGGACTAAAAAAAGTTTATGTTCATGCT
>CANPGX010000172.1 GCA_947573745.1 uncultured Erysipelotrichaceae bacterium
TGAGTCGACAGATCAAAGCTACAAAATATATGATGGATGAATCCAAATACGATATTGAAGATATCTCTACCAATATGGCCCAAGCAACCAAAGAAGGTATTGAAATCACGACGCATGCTGTTAAAAAAGGCTGGACTCAAGAAGAAAGTATTTATTGCAAATACTGTGGCCATCCCATTGATGCTGATTCTTTATTTTGTAAGTATTGTGGAAAAAAACAATAAAAGTTTAAAAAGCATCTCTATAGAGATGTTTTTTAATTGATTTGTGGGCAAAAAGTCCATAAATCCCATCTTATCATAGACTTGTGAACCTATTTTCAAAAACTGACTTTTTGTTTACGAAAATTTTTATTATAATAAAATAAGACAAAGGAGATGAAAATATGGGATTTAAAAAAGATTTTTTATGGGGTGGTGACATTAGTGCCAATCAAGCAGAAGGTGGTTGGAACGAAGGTGGAAAATCCCCTAATATGACAGATTTTCAATTAGGAGGTACTAAAGATCGTCTACGCATGGCAACTTACCAAATGCCTGATGGTTCTTATGGAAAAACACCTGCCATTATTGAAAGTGTTGAATTACCAGAAGGAGCAAAATTAGCTTGTATTCCTGGTGAATTTTATCCTAATCATAAAGCCACTGACTTCTATCATCATTACAAAGAAGACATTGCCTTATTTGGAGAAATGGGATTTAAAGCTTTAAACTTGACTTTATCATGGGCCAGAATATTCCCTCATGGTATCAAAGGAGGACTTAATCAAGAAGGTGTTGATTTCTATCATCGTGTTTTTGCTGAATGTAAAAAATATGGTATTCAGCCTCTAGTCCATCTTTACAAATATGATATGCCTGCTTTTTACATCACAGAAATGGGAGGTTGGAAAAACCGTCAATTAGTTGATGAATTCTACACATTTGCGACAACATCTATTGATGAGTTTAAAGATGATGTCACTTATTGGAGTACTTTTAATGAAATCAATGTTGCACAAATGAGTATCCACGGTAATGACCCACAACACAATCAAGAAACTTATACCAATTTACATCATCAATTGATTGCGAGTGCTATGGTTGTTCGCTATTTACATGAACATTATCCAGAAAAGAAAATCGGCTGATGCAAGATAAATTCTATTATTGTGCTGACACATTTGTTCGAGGTGCTTATCCTAGCTATGCTCAACGTTTATGGAATGAATTGGGTGTTCAATTAGATATCACTAAAGAAGATCAAGAAATTCTTTCTCATGGTAAAGTAGATTTCTTAGAATTCTCTTATTATTTCACGAATGTGATCACAACACATCAAGATGATCAGATTGAAACAGCTGGGGGAAATTTAGTGGGTGGACTTAAAAATCCATACTTAGAAATCAGTGATTGGGGATGGGCGAAAGATCCAGATGGATTAAAGTTCTATCTACATGAATTATATGATCGTTATCAGATTCCTCTATTCAATTGTGAAAATGGCTTAGGTGCTTATGATACGCTTGAAGAAGATGGCACGATTCATGATCCATATCGTATCGATTATCACAGAACGCATATTCAAGCGATGAAAGATGCGGTTGATGAAGGTGTTGATTTAATGGGTTATACATCTTGGGGCTGTATTGATTTAGTCAGTGCTGGAACAGGTGAAATCCGTAAACGTTATGATTTTATCTATGTGGATGCAGATGATGAAGGTCATGGCACTTATCAACGATATAAAAAGGATTCATTCTATTATTATCAAAAAGTTTGTCAAAGTAATGGTGAAGATTTAGATTAAAATTTTCCGCATCTTAGGATGCGGTTTTTTGATGAAAGAAAAAGCTTATCTTTTTCAAGATAAGCTATGCTTTATTTAACTTCAACCATGCGATAAATCTTATGCACTGTAATGGTAAAAACAGCCTCTTTACCCGCTAAAGCTGGGTTATTTTTATAAGTCGTCGGGAAAGTACAGACTACATCTTTGGTTTCTCCAACCTTCATCCCCAACATACCTTCCTCAAAACCATCAATGTATTGTCCCCCCCCCACAAGGACCTGTTGATTATTGGCTGTACCGCCATTAAAAGCTTCACCATCAATCTTACCTACAAAATCTACTACCACAACATCAGAAAGTTGGACTGTATTCTTGAGTCCTTCAACAATCGTCACTTGCCCTTCTTCTTCAGTCACCTTGAAGGAACTATTTTCCCCTTGCGAACATCCACTTAA
Organism: uncultured Erysipelotrichaceae bacterium; assembly: GCA_947573745.1. Taxonomy (GTDB): domain Bacteria; phylum Bacillota_I; class Bacilli_A; order Erysipelotrichales; family Coprobacillaceae; genus CANPGX01. The sequence continues at coordinate 2,226 of CANPGX010000172.1, forward strand.
CATCAAACAACTTGCAATCATTAAATATATCATTATTTTCTTCATGACTTATCCCTCAACATGCTCAATCATAAAATATAATTTCTTACCACGACGAATAATTGTGACTTCTTGACCAAAGGCCTGCTCTTTTGAAACCATGAATTGTTCATCCGTCTGTTTTTCACCATTCACCAAAATAGAGCCTCCTTTAATAAATTCTCTTGCCTCACGACGAGATTTTGCTGCTCCAATAGTTACTAAAACATCAATCAAAGGTTGATCTTGGATCATTGTCTTTTTCTCTAAACCATCAAAGCACACTCTAATTTGATCTAGGGTTAGCTCTCTGATCTTTCCAGAGAACAACAACTCACTGACACGCACAGCCTCTTCATAAGCTTCTTCTCCATGTAAGAATGTAATCACTTCTTTAGCTAAGGCTTTATGCGCCTCTCTTAAATGTGGTTGTTCTTGATGTCTTTTCTCTATATCTTGAATTTGTTCTACTGATAAGAAAGTTAAGAATTTTAAATAATCAATTACTTTGTCATCTTCAGCATTAATAAAGAATTGATACATTTCATAAGGCGATGTCTTTTCCCGATCTAACCAAATTGCTTTACCATTGGTCTTACCAAATTTTGTACCATCTGATTTTGTCAACAATGGCATTGTAAATCCATAAGCTTCTTGACCCGTCTTTTTACGAATAAGTTCAATACCAGCTGTAATATTTCCCCATTGATCCTGACCAGCAACCTGCAATGTACAACCTTTATTTTCATGAAGCCAATAAAAGTCTAAAGCTTGCATGATCATATAAGAAAATTCTGTATAGGTGATGCCTAAATCTAAACGTCGTCTGACAATATCTTTATTCAACATATAGTTGACATTGAAATACTTTCCATAATCTCTCAAAAAATCAATAAAATTAATATCTTTTGACCAGTCATAATTATTGACGACTTCAAAGCCAAAAATATCTTGTGCCTGTTTTTTCAAACAATTGAAATTATGTTCTACTTGTTCTTTTGTAATCATAGCTCTTTCTGCATCTGGTTTTGGATCACCAATTAATCCAGTCGCACCTCCTACTAAAAGAATAGGATAATGCCCAGCATCTTTTAATCGCTTACTAATTAA
>CANPGX010000173.1 GCA_947573745.1 uncultured Erysipelotrichaceae bacterium
GATGAGTTCTGTTTAGAAGGAAAGATCGTCCATTCGATTGACTTTGATGGTCAGGATTGTCCGGATTTTCTTTGTGCTTTAGTCATCGCTTTAGTCAAGATAGAGGGGATATCAAGGATTCGTCACGTCATGCGACTTAATGATAAAGAGTGTCGGCGTCTGGACGCTATTGTAGAATATATCAATGCTTTGGGAGCTAAGGCTTGGTTGCAGGAAGATAACCTTTATATACAAGGAAATCGACAACTTCACGGAGCAACATTATCAACCTATCATGATCATCGTATGGCGATGTTATTAGCATGTCTGGCATTAGAATGCGAAGGGGATATCGTGGTTGATGATATCACTTGTATTGAAAAGTCATATCCCAATTTTATTCATGATTATCAACAGTTAGGAGGAAAAGTTTCATGTCATCTGTGTGGAAAAATCATATAGAAATAACGATTTTTGGTGAAAGTCATGGGTCGATGATTGGCGTGGTTTTAGGTAACTTGCCTTCTGGCTTAGCGATTGATCAGACATTGATTCAAAAAGATATGGCTAGAAGGGTACCAGGGAGATCTTCATTAACGTCATCAAGAAAAGAAAATGATGATTTTGAGATTGTGAGTGGTTTATTAAATGGATATACCACGGGTTCACCTCTATGTGCACTCATTAAAAATAAGGATTCTCATTCAAAGGATTATGAAATCTTAAAACAATTATTACGCCCTGGACATAGTGATTATACGGCACATTTAAAATATCATGGTTATCAGGATATTCGTGGTGGAGGACATTTCTCTGGTCGATTAACTGCATGTTTAGTTTTAGCGGGAAGTATTGCAAGACAAATTCTAAGACAAAAAAAGATTGAAATTGGTAGTCACATCTTACAAGTGATGGATCTTTATGATCAACCTTTTTTAGCACATATTTCAAGAAAACAACTTCTTTCACTACAGGATGAAGACATCCCATTATTAAAGTTAGATTTAAAAGACCAAATGATGTCTCTTATCCAAGAAGTGATCAAGCAAAAAGATAGTGTAGGTGGCGTGATAGAGTGTGCAGCCATTGATGTGCCAGGTGGACTAGGAGAACCTTTTTTTGATTCTATAGAAAGTCATTTAGCGTCTTTGCTTTTTTCAATTCCTGGAGTCAAAGGCGTTGAATTTGGGAGTGGCTTTTCTTTAGCTAGGATGCATGGTAGTGAAGCTAATGATCTTTATGATATTCAAGAAGGCAAAATTGTGACAAAAACCAATCATCATGGGGGCATCTTAGGGGGAATCACATCAGGTATGCCACTGACTTTCAAGGTTGTTTTTAAGCCTACATCTTCTATCGCTTTACCACAATCTACAATCAATATTCAAACGAAAGAAAAAGAAACTTTAGTATTAGAAGGCCGACATGATCCTTGTATCGCTTTAAGAGCACCTGTCATCGTTGAAGCCGTACTTGCTTTGGTTTTATTAGATGAGTTACGATATGATTTTAGATAAAAATATTGTTTTGATTGGTCTTATGGGAAGTGGTAAGACAACATTTTCTCGATTATTAGGCAAAGCATTAGCGATAGATGTTGTTGATATGGATGAATGGATTGAAAATTATTGGCAAGAAACGATTCCTGAGATGTTTGCTCAAGGAGAAGAAGTTTTTAGAAGGCGCGAGCATGAATGTGTTGAGGAACTTGCTTTAAACTTTCATGGGATCATTTCTACTGGTGGCGGTGTGATCTTAAATGAGGAAAATATGACGCTTTTAAAAAAAGAGAGTCTAGTCATTTTTATTGATCGTCCTGTAGAAAACATTTTACAGGATATTCAAGTTAAGGACCGTCCCTTATTAAAAAAGGATCCACAGAGGCTTTATACGCTTTCTCAAGAACGCTATCCTCTTTATTTAAAATACAGTGATGTGCAAATCAAAAATGATAGTAGTATCGAAGCTATGTTAGAAAAACTGGTGAACGTTATTGAAAAGATGTCGCTTTAGTAAACTAAAGGACATCTTTTTTAGTAAAGACTAATGTTTGATGATGGGATAAAGAAGGATCATAAATGAATTGATCTTCATGAAAGCTTTTGAGTGCATCTATAGATTGTATTTGATGTGTGATCATATAATGGAGCATTTTACCACGCATCGTTTTTAATAAGACACTGGGACGTTTTATTTTTTGATCTTTGATAACGCAAAAATCAATATGCCACAAACAAGGATGCTCAATGATAGTTTCAAATTCGTGACTGGCAAGAGAGATGATCATTTCTTCATCTTTAAAATACTTTTTAATGATGAAAGACCAATAATGAGTAAGAGATGATTCTATCAATGGTGTTGTCATATCAAGTCGATAGTAAGCTATCGCATCAAAAGGTTTTAAACATCCATAGAGGGCTGATAAGATACAGACGTGCTGATGGAGATAGTCCATCTGTTCATAAGAATAAGATGAAAGATGAAGTTGTTTAAAAACATTTCCTTGATAAAAGAAAATAGCTGGATAACGTGTTTGATCTTTTAAATGATAGTAGACCTCTTGTGCTTTATTGTTAGATAAATGATAGATATCTTGGATTTCTTGGGGCGTTAAGGTTAATAGTTCTTTTTTTAAAACTTGTGCTTCTTTTTCAAAAATAGGTTTTTCAAGATCAACAAAGCATGGACAAGGCTTTTGTGTCTTACTTGGAGATATAATAATTTTCATGTTGTCACCTCTTAAAAATTATACAAGAAATCATAGGCTAATTCTATGTAAATATGATATACTAGCACATGGGTGATAAGAATGAATACAATCATTATTCATAAGATTTTGATACATCATTTAGATTTTGAACATAGAGAATGTGTTTTTTCAGATACGTTTGTAGATTTGAATGAAGTATCATTAGAATATTATGATAAAAAAGTAGAAAAAGCATTTCAAGCAGGAAATTTAAAGGAAATGGTCGTCGGTAATTTTCATCATTTGATTTTAAGAAGTAAAAATATGATAGAAACTGATGAAAATTTTATAAGACAATCTAAGATTACAACACAGGAACTATATGATTTAGGATGTCTTATTGGTGAAATGCCTAATTGTGATTTAATGTTTGCTTATTGTAAGAAAGATGGACAAGATTATATGGTGATGATCAAATTAAATTATAAGATCGTTCCTGTAACATTGATTGAAGAAGAGGATGATCAAAAACTTGTTCGTGTAGCTAAAAAACAGATGCTTCCTTTAGCAGTTGCTCCTATTGAAGAGGCGATCTTAGTGAATATGGAGACCAATCAATTATTTTTGATTGAGAAACGAATTATGATAGATGGAAAAAATA
>CANPGX010000174.1 GCA_947573745.1 uncultured Erysipelotrichaceae bacterium
AATCCCGCAATCTCTTGCGCTACCATCATCTGTTTATTAATGACCGCCTGTGCCATATCTACAGTATCCATTTTTAACTTCATGGCTTGTTTTTCCATCTCTTCATCCTTCGTAATGTCTACAAAGATTCCTAAAGCGGTATTATGTTCCTGGTTATAAACAATGGTTTGCAAAGTCACAAGATCATACTCTGGATATCTTACTTTTTTATGGACGATGTTTTGTTTTGTCTTAAAGACTTCTTCAAAGTCACTCGGATCCATAAACTCAAATAAATACATCTCCTTGGCCTTGGATTTTGGTAATCTAAAATGATACATCGCTGCCTGGCTTAATTCCAAAATTTTCATTTGATCATCTACCATCATAATAATATTTGGTGTTTGATCTAACACTGTATTTGCCATAGACTGTGCTCTTTCATTCATATAAGGAATACACATGGTTAACTCTGCTTTACCTTGATAAGTTGCAATCACTTTATCACGACAAGTTGGATAACCACAAGCACCACAATTTAATTCTTGCGAACGATCAAATTTTCCAATTTTAGCAAGTAATGCTTTTATTTCTTCTTCACTTGGTATTTTTTCTTCTTTTGAATGATCATAGAAATCCTTTCTTAAATCTAAATCTTCCTGATGTAACATTTCTTTTTGATCAACTGCTTTTTTTTCAATCAACTCTTCCATATCCAATTTAATAGAATATCGTGATATAGCTTCTTTTTGTTTTTTAATAGCTGGTCCTTTAATACAGCCTCCATTACATATATTAGCTTCTATAAAACAACCCATCAGACGTCCATGCATCATATCTTCAAATAATTCCATACAATTTTCAATACCATGAACATAAAAATGACGATATTGACTTTCCTTTTCTTCACTTGCCAGCACACTACTCAAAACACCAGAACTAATTGGATATAAACGATTCACTTTAGGATCCATACCTGAAAAAGCACATGCTTCACTATGAGCAATGGAAATGCCTTCTTCTTTTAACCAGGCTTCTAACTCTGTAAATGTCAAAACAGCATCAATAGCTCCTTGACAACGTGTATCCTCTAAAGCTTCCTTTTTCTTAGCAATGCAAGGGCCGATAAAAACAACCTTGACATCTTTTCCTAATTCTTCTTTAATGATCTTACCTGAAGCAATCATAGGTGATATGACAGGTGCCATAAATTTCACTAAATCCGGATAATAAATTTCAATAAGATCATTCACAGCCGGACAACATGTTGTAATGATATTATCCATTTGATTGGCAGTAATCAATTGTTGATATGCCTGACTTACATAAGCAGCCCCTTCTGCCGTTTCCCTCACTTGCTCAAATCCCAATTCTTTTAAAGCACCGACGACTTGCTCTGGTTGATAATAATCTAAAGAACTTAAATAAGAAGGTGCCAAAGAAACCACAACACGTTGTTTTTCTCTTAAAAAGCGTTTAACCTTTGGTAAATCACTATTTAATGTTTTAGCATTTTGAGGACATACCAATAAACAATGTCCACATAAAATACAACGATCATTCATGATCATCGCTTGTTCATTTTTAACTTGAATGGCTTTAACCGCACATTCACGAACACATCGATAACAGTTTTTACATTTCGACCCTTTAAAATCAATGACTGACATTCAAACATCCCCTTTACTGATGATCTTTTTTTCATCATAGCACAAATTTCACAAGAAAAAAATGAGAAATATAAGCATCTATACCCCTTCTAAGTCCTTAAAATATGACTTATTTGCAAAAAAAGCATATTGTAATGTAATTCTGTTATACTAAAAAGAGAAAGGAAAAACACGAATCATCTTTCATGATATATCCAGTCACACTCTTTAAGATAGATGACTGCATATATATCATTCAAAAAATTATACAATGGATTAAATAAAAAAAGGAAATGAACTACATTTCCTGTTGGTGATTAAAAACATCTTTATGTTTTCTTAACAATTGTTTAGATGAGCGTAATACATCTATAAGATAGCGTACTTCACTTTTATCACAGTCTAATAATAAATCTTTAATTTCTTTATTGATGACGACTTCTGATTTATCAATGACATCTGATAAAAGTTCATCGATAGACACTTCGATACAATTTGCTATCGCGATTAAGGTTGGTAAACTTACTTTTGTTTTTCCGTTTTCTATATTCGACATATGTTGAGGTGTAATGTTACAACATTCTGAAACATATTCTTGAGTATATTTCTTTTTTGTTCTCGCATTCTTGATTCTAAAACCAATCTGTTTGTATCCTATCACGCGACTCATCCTTATCACCTCTACATTTTTATTTTATCCTTTTATTGTGCAAATTATAATAAACTGCATACATAGATATTTTATGTAGTTTAATAAGGAGGAAATTTATGGCTAAAAGTATTACAAGATTATTAAAAATGATCGCTAAAGAAAAGCATACTACACCAGAAGCAATAAGACAGGAAATGCAGGCTTCCCTAGATTGGGGATATGAACATGGAGATTCAGAATTTAAAAAGCTTATGAAAAAACGTTTTGGTAATCAAAAGCCTACCTTAGAGGAATTTATTGCTCAAAGCACATTAGCACGTTATCTCGAGGAAGAATAAGTACCTAAAAAATAAAAAGACAGTCCACTGTCTTTTTTAGCACCATAAAAAAGCCTTCAAAAGCATCATAACTTTTGAAGGCCATTATTTTAAATCATTTATTTTTTCATCTCTTGGTAACGATCCATCCACTTTGATAAATGATAGTAATTTAAGGCACCAGATTCCTTTAATTGAATTTCACCATCAATAATACCTAATGTCCAAATACCTTGTTTATCAATATCAAAATGTTCCTTTAAATAAGTCGATGCATCATCTAACTTATCTAAATTAGCATAATAAATCGTTACATTTTTCTTATCCATGTAAGTCGTGATCACTTCTTCATAACTTGACAGTTCTTGATCATTCTTACCTCCAAAAAAGACAACAAAAGAATCATCTTTTTCTATTTTAGATTCCAACGAAGACCATGAAATCGTTTTATATTCTGTCACCGTTATTTTTCTATACATCCATAATCCTACAAAGATGACCAATACAAGAGCAAAAACACTCAATTCTTTCCAAATCTTCTTCAATAGTTCCATAATACCCTCCTATATATTGATATCATCAGCGTTATTATCATATCAAATTTTTGATAAAAATACAATGTGAAAGAAGCAGATAAACATGTGAAAATAGCATTAACAGCAGGATAAGTGTTATAAAATTGAA
>CANPGX010000175.1 GCA_947573745.1 uncultured Erysipelotrichaceae bacterium
TTAAACAATTAAAAAAACAACATCATGATCGTCGTGATATTGCCTATCGTTTTGGGCATTTACTTTCTTATAGTGATGAAACTATTCAACATTATATTGATACCAATGATGAAAAGGAAGAGGAAATTTGATTCAAAGACTGTTGCTTAAAAAACAATCATTTTTTGACAAACATAAATCATTTATAGGATAAAAAATGAATACACCCACACTGGAAACAAAAAGACTCATTTTAAGAAAATTTACAGAAAAAGATTTAAAGGCCATCTATACGATTTATAGCGATAAAGAGGTCAATACTTTCTTGCCTTGGTTTCCTTTAGAAACGATGGAAGAGGCAAAAATATTTTATGAAAAACAATTTGCCAATCAATATGCTAAACAGAAGGCATACAACTATGCTATCTGTTTAAAAGAGGATGATATCCCCATTGGTTATGTGAATCTTAGCATGGATGACAGTTTTGATTTTGGCTATGGTTTACGCAAAGAATTTTGGCACCAAGGCATCATCACCGAAGCATGCGAAAGTATCATTGAAAAGCTAAAAAGTGATGGTATTCCTTATATTACAGCAACACATGATGTCAATAATCCAAGAAGTGGATATGTCATGAAAAAATTAGGTATGACCTATCAATATTCTTACAAAGAACAATGGCAACCTAAAAATATCCCTGTTATTTTTCGCATGTACTAATTAAATCTCGATGACCAACAAGATAGAGTTTATCAAAAATATTGGGAAAACTCTGATATTCATTTTATAGAATCTAATATATAGGTTCTTAAAAGCTTGATCATCAATCATATGGTAGCAAAGTAAGAGAATATATTTTCTTACTTTTTTTTACTGTAAAATACTTTTTCTTACAACATTGTCACCTTAAATTCATTTATATGACATATCCATCCTTTATTCTAATATTGTCTTAAAGGAGTGATGGATGAATGAAACACACTTACATAAAAAAGCTATTTTTTCGTTTAACCGGTCTATGTCTTCTAATGATTTTATTGATAGCTACCTTTTTTGGTATCAAGGGTTATCAACAGGCTATTCAACAGACATCCATTGAGGATATCCTGCCAACACTACAAAAGCAAGATACATTTACCCATTATGAGGACTTGCCTCAAATATACATAGATGCCGTTATTTCTGTTGAAGATAAACGGTTTGAAACACATCATGGAATTGATTTATTAGCTATCAGTCGCGCTGCCTGGCACGATGTCTTAGCACGTTCATTCATAGAAGGCGGTAGTACGATTACACAGCAGATTGCTAAAAATGAATTATTTACACAAGAAAAACATATTGAAAGAAAATTCGCTGAAATTTTTGCTGCTTTTGCATTAGAATCACAATATAGTAAGCAAGAACTTTTTGAAATTTATGTCAATACCATTTACTTTGGTCAAGGTTATCATGGCATCTATGAAGCAGCACAAGGATATTTTCAAAAAACACCCGATCAACTCAATGACTATGAAGCTATCATGTTAGCTGGTATTCCAAATGCCCCTTCTATTTATTCAATAGACCAACAATTAGCTCAAAAACGCATGCAAGTCGTTTTACAAAGAATGGTCAACTGTCATAAATTAACAGAGCAAGAAGCTCAAGAAATCCTAAAAAAAAGACCTCAGTACAACTGAAGTCTTTTTAGCACTAAATAGCTAAATATATAACAAAAATAACGACTAATACCCAAACGATGGGTTTGATATCTTTTCCTTTGCCACTCGCTAATGAACTTAAAGCATATGTAATAAACCCAAAGATAATCCCATGTGAAATACTATAGCAAAGAATCATCGTAATCACTGTAACAAATCCAGAAGCAGCATAAACAAAATTATCCCAATCAATACCACCCAATTGTTGTGCCATCAAAATCCCCACAACAACAAGCGCGGGAGCAGTAACAGCATTCGTGATGGTCACAAGAATTGGTGAAAAGAAAACAGATAAGAAGAATAGAACTGCTGTTGTAACAGCTGTTAATCCGGTTCTACCACCTACTTCAACACCAGCTGTTGATTCAACAAAGGAAGTCACCGTAGATGTTCCCAAAACACCACCTACCACTGTACCAATAGAATCACTTAATAAAGCAGCTTCAATATTTTCTAATTCACCTTTTTCATTAATTAAATTTGTTCTGTTGGCAACTCCTACTAAAGTCCCTGCTGTATCAAAAAAGTCCACAAATAACAATGAGAAAATAGCAATAAAAGCCGACTTAGGATCAGCAAAAAGTTCACCAAATCCTTGTGCAAAAGCAAATAATGTTGGCATTTCGAAATCAAAAGAAATCAATTTTGAAGGTAGTGCTGGCATTTCAGCAATCCCCATTAATCCTGCTAAAACACCTACAATGGCTGTCATCAACAAACCATAGAAGACTGCTGCATGAACTTTTTTAGCCAATAGAATAAGTGTGACAACTAAACCAAATAAAGCTAATAATACTGCCGGATCTTTAAAGTTTCCTAAAGTAACAAACGTCGAAGCATCACTAACAATAATACCAGCATTTTTCAGGCCAATAAAAGCAATAAAGAAACCAATACCAGCCCCAATCGCTAACTTTAGTTGTGTTGGGATAGCATCAATAACCAGCTTTCTTAAATTGGTCACTGAAAGAATCACAAAGATAATCCCAGAAATCACAACAGCGGCTAAACCAGCTTTCCAGCTAAAGCCCATAGTCAAACAAATAGTATAAGTAAATAATGCATTCACGCCCATACCTGCTGAAAGTGCAACAGGATAATTGGCAAGAAGTCCCATGAGTAATGTCGCAATACCACTCGAAATGGCTGTAGCTAAAAATACAGACTGTTGATTCATTCCTGTTTCCTTCAACATCCCCGGATTGACCGCTAAAATATAAGCCATCGCAAGAAATGTTGTTAAACCGGCAAGAAGCTCCGTTTTAACAGTTGTGTTTTTTTCACTTAATTTAAACATCTTTTCAAGCATTTTTTATTCCCCCCTCCATTTTTAAAAAATACACTTTTATTATACACTCATTCTTTTTTTAACTCAATCTATTCTTATTTTAATTTTCTTTCAATATTTGTATTTCCTACTAGCTATTTTTCAAAAAAACAAAAATAGACGATCACTCTTGAACAGTAATCGCCCAATAAATGGAAATTTGTAGTGATGACTTGGTAGAAATGATTATTTTTTTGATTTCTCTTCCTTTTTCTTTTTACTCCACCAAGTACCAGTAAGTGAACAGCCTCCACCAATAAATA
>CANPGX010000176.1 GCA_947573745.1 uncultured Erysipelotrichaceae bacterium
TGTCTCTTCTTTAATACCGTAAAGACGAGCAGGAATCACCTTTGTATTATTTCTAACAAGAACATCTCCTTCTTTAAGATAGTCTACAATATCATAAAAATGACGATGTTCAATACTTTCATCTTCTCTGTTTAAAACCATCAAACGCGAAGTATCCCGTTGATCAAGGGGGGTCTGTGCAATGAGGTTTTCTGGTAAAATATAATCAAATTCACTTAATTTCATATTTAAAACGCCCTTTCGTAAACATCATGGCCATATTGATTCAAAAATTCTTCTTTAAAATCTGCTAAGCGATCTTCTTGAATGGCTTGACGGATATTTTCACTTAACTTTAATAAGAAACGCACATTGTGAATAGATAATAGACGTTTACCAAAAATTTCTTCCGACTTGTGCAGATGTCTTAAATAAGCTTTGGTATAATGACGACATGTATAACAATCACAGTTTGGATCAAGAGGGGTAAAATCATATTTATATTTTTCATTATTGATATTGATACGTCCTGTGCTTGTCATCATGGCACCATGACGTGCGACACGTGTTGGTAAAACACAATCAAACATATCAATGCCTCTGATAGCACCTTCTATAAGATCAATAGGGTTACCTACACCCATTAAGTAGCGTGGCTTATCTTCAGGAAGATAACGTATGGCGTCTTCCACCATTTTATACATGACCTCTTTAGGTTCACCTACACTGGTTCCACCAATAGAATAACCCGGAAAGTTCATCTCAACAAGTGCCTTAGCACATTGTTCTCTTAAGTCTGTGAACTCACCACCTTGGACAATACCAAAAAGCGATTGTTTTTCCCAATTTTGATGAGCTTCTTGTCCTCTTTTGGCCCAACGTAACGTTCTTTCAACACTCTTTTTCATATAATCATAGGTACATGGATAGGGAGCACATTCATCCAAAGACATGATGATATCACTACCTAATTTATTTTGAATATCAATGGCTTTTTCTGGTGAAAGAAAAAGTGCTTTCCCATCAATGATACTTTTAAAATAAACGCCTTCTTCTTTAATCTTTCTTGTTTTTCCTAAGGAGAAAACTTGAAAGCCACCACTATCCGTTAGAATAGGTCCATCATAATTCATAAATTGATGAAGACCACCAGCCTGTTCGACAACATCTTCTCCCGGACGTAACCAAAGATGATATGTATTAGAAAGAATGATGCCAGCATGCATCTCCTTGAGTTCTTCAGGGGACAATCCTTTGACTGTAGCTAAAGTACCTACAGGCATAAATATAGGGGTTTCTACATCACCATGAGGTGTATGTAAAATACCATAGCGAGCACCTGTTTGTTTACATATATGTTTTAATTCATAACGAATTGCATCCATAGAATTCCTCCATTCATGAATGATTATAACATAAATTGAGATGAATAAAAAAGTTTCTTTTAGGAATACTATGTTTGGTGAATACAATGAAAAATCAGTCTTATTGGCAACTATCTGTTAAACCTCTTGTTTTTGAAACGCTTCATCAGTCGCAAGAAGATGAGGTCAGCATTATTGGTGGTGGTTTAACCGGTATTATGTGTGCCTATTATTTACGTCAATCTGGCTTAAAAGTTTCAGTTTATGAGGCAGAAGAATTTGGAAGTGGGTCGACAGGACATACGACCGCTAAAATTACTTATCAGCATGGCCTTATTTATTCTCAAATAGAACAACTCTATGATTTAGATGAAGCCATACGATTTTATACAGTCAATAAAAATGCTATCGAGGAAATAGCTTCCATTGTTGAAAGAGAAAAGATTTCTTGTGATTTTGAGTGGGAGACTTTACGTATATGTGGCTCTCCATCACAAAAGAAAAATATAGAAAAAGAAGTAGATGTTTTAAGGAGAATGGGCGTATCTTTAGTTTATGATGAAAAAGAATGTTTTTTTGAAATTGAACATCAAGCTAAATTTCATCCATTAAAATATTTATATGCATTGATTCAGATTTGTGCTCAAGAAGGCATTCGTTTTTATCCACGTACAAAAATCACACAAATACAAGCGCATGATTTCAGCTATACACTCAAAACAGAACGGGGAGATACGATTCATACCAACCATCTTGTTTTAGCAACGCGTTATCCCATAAGAGAAGTACCTTCTTTCTACTCCGTTAAACTTTATCAAGAACGTGATTTTGTATGTATGGGACAAACAGATGATTTACCTTCGTATATGTATTTTTATCAAGAACCTTTAAAAAGCATGAGAAGTTATCAAAATCATTTGATCTATGTTTGCCAAGGGGCAAGAGTGGGAAGTCCTATGCAAAGTGAGGCCTATTTGAAAGATCAATTAAAGGAAAATGAATCTTTTTATCCCAATATATCTTGGTATAATCAGGATGTTTATAGTCAGGATCCGATTCCTTATATTGGACATTTTTCAAGAAAAGATGATTATTGTTATATGGCGACAAATTACCGTGGATGGGGCATGACTTCTGCCACGATTGCTGGAAAACTGATCAGTGATTTAATTCTTCATCGTTCCAATGATTATTTAGATCTCTTTGAGCCATCTTTTCATTTTTTTAAAGGAAAATGGAAACCGTGGTTTAGTCATATTGGCTATGTGATGAATTCAGAAATTCATGATCGTCTTTTTTCACAAGGAAAAGATAAACAAGTCTTGGAAAAAGGTGAGGGACGTATTTTGAGGATCCATGGTAAACTTAAAGGTGTCTATCTTGATGAGCAAGGACAATATCATATGGTGGATCCTATATGTCCTCATTTCAAAGGCATTTTACATTTTAACAAGCAAGAAAAAACATGGGATTGCCCATGTCATGGATCACGTTTTGATATAGATGGTCAGTTATTAGATGGACCAAGTCGTGATAATTTAAAGACGTTGGATTAACCAACGTCTTTATCATGAATAGAATTCATATGATCAAAACAGTGTGTTCGTGAAATAAGGATGAAACCAATACCACAAAGAATAGCACCAATGCCAAAAATATAAGAACTGCCCAATTTTTCATAAACGATACCAAAGATATATCCATAAACAGCTTGCGAGATAGAAACAAAAGCATTCATGATAGTAATCGCTGTGGCAAAGACAGCAGGACTGACAGAAAATTTAACATATGTTAGATATCCGACCGTTTCACAAGCAACGTGGATACAATGAACAATACTAATAGCTAAAAATAAATAAGGACTTGGCGCAATAGCGTAGATAAGAAGTCTTAAGAAAACAGTGAAT
>CANPGX010000177.1 GCA_947573745.1 uncultured Erysipelotrichaceae bacterium
GATTGTTTAAAATTGTTTCCGAAGAGAGTGTGGGTTCTGGTGTACGTCGTATTGAAGCATGTACAGGAAAACAAGCTTACTTGGAATTAAAAGCAGAAGAAGAAAAAATACAAAAGATCATGGCTCTTTTAAAAGTGAAGAATCGTCAGGAAGTTGTGCAAAAAGTAATGGTATTATCACAAGACCTGGCCCAAGCGCTTAAAGAAAATGAAAAATTATCAAGCCAACTTACCTCTTTGCAAGCTAAAGATAAAATGAAGGATGTTCAAGATATCCATGGTATTTCATGTTTGTTTGTTCATCTTGCCAGTGAAAATGCAAAGAAGGCGAAGACCATGACCTTAGAATACCGTGATTTATTAAAGAGTGGTTTAGTCGTGGTGACTTGTCAAGAAGAAGATAAAATATCTTATTATGTTGCTTTGACAAAAGATGTGATAGAACGTGGTTATCAAGCGGGAAATCTCATTAAGGTGATGAATCAGGTATGTGATGGTCGCGGTGGTGGAAAACCAGACTTTGCACAAGGTGGAACAAAACAAACATCACGCTTAAATGATATTATTGAAGCCATCAAACATGCTTTATAGTAGTAATTTAAAGTCAATTGATGTAGAATAGAATATATATCAAGAAGGGGGATGTGCTTAGATGTCAAACGATTTATACAAAACACGCGTATTTAGTTCAGAGGATATTAAAAGAGAAGTTATTCGAAATAATTTACAGTTAGTGATGAGTGCCTTGGAAGAGAAAGGCTATGATCCAGTAAGACAGATTTCGGGTTATTTAATTTCTAATGATCCTGCTTACATATCGAATCACAAAAGAGCACGTTCAATTATTCGTCAGATATCACGCGATGAAATTATTGAAGAGTTAGTTAAATCTTACATGGAGAAAAAATAGTGTGGAAAAAGTACTCGGATTAGATTTAGGATCAAAGACGTTAGGCATGGCTAGAAGCGATGCTTTAGGCATGATTGCTCATGGCATAGAGACATTTCGCTTTCCAGAAAATCGTTATGATTTAGCTGCACTTCATGTTAAGGAATACGTCATACAAGAGCAGATTAAAAAGATTGTTTTAGGTCTACCTAAACATATGAATGGTGATGTCGGTATTCGAGGAGAAATTTCAATCGCCTTTAAAGAAAAATTAGAAAAAGAAATACCAGGGATCGAAGTGATTTTGATGGATGAAAGACTCACCACAAAAGTTGCCCAACAATCACTTATTTTTGCAGATGTTTCAAGGCAAAAAAGAAAAAAAGTGATTGATAAGATGGCCGCTGTGGAAATTCTACAAAATTATCTAGATCGTCATTAAAAGGAGAAAAAAGATGGAAGCAAATAAAATTACAGTCATTGATGAAGCAGGAAATGAAAAAGATCTTGAAATATTATTTACTTTTAATAGTGAAGAATATGGAAAAGACTATGTTGTTTATTATGATCCAGAAGTAGATGAAGGTGTTTATGTATCGGCCTATGATCAAGAGGGACATCTTTTTGATGTAGAAGGTCAAGAAGAATGGGATATGATCGAAGAAGTCTTTGATGCATTCATGGCTGAATCAGAAGATAGTGCTTGTGCTCATTGTGGAGAAGAAGACTGTCAATGTGAAGGCGGTTGTAATGAAGAAAAAGGCTGTTGTTGTGGAGACCAATAAATCCTTATGGCGTCGTAGCTGCGACAGGTGAAAAGAAAACACGTGGACTCTATATGATTTATATAGATATTGAATCAGGTGAGTTGTTTTTAAAGCGTCATTTATCGACCCATAGTGAACCGATATCTTGTGCTGTAAGAGGACGTATTTTATATATGACTTACCAGAATGATTCTGGTAGGGCTGCTGATGGAGGTATTTTAAATTACTCCATCATGCCTGGACAATTATCTCTTGTTTCACGTTTAGCTTATCATGGTCATACTTTTAAACAAGTGTGCGTTCAACCAGAAACACATCATGTTTTTGCCGTGGGGCTATCGCATCCAGAAGTTGCGTGTGGTTTGATGGAAACAAAAAATCCTTTAAAAATGAAAGAATTAAAGCATCTTTTATCAAGAAGGGTGACTGAACAACAAGTATCAGAACCGGTTTTTGTAGGTGTGACGAGTGATCAAAAAAGGATGTATTGTGTAGATAGAGGAACGGATGAAATTTTATTTTATACTTATGATCCACAAGGAACTTTGAAAAAAGATGAAGAGCATCTGCTTTGTTTTGAAACAGGAAGTGGTGTTAGTAGGATGTTGTTTTCACCCGATGGTCAATATGCTTATGTGCTTTTATCAAAATTATCTTTGATCAAAGTTTATCGTTATCATGATTTATCTTTTGAATGGATTCAGGATGTTTCGACGATTCCTGATGATTTTGAAGGAGAAAATGTCGCTTGTAGTATGCATGTTGACGATCATGGTTTTGTCTTTGTCACCAATGATGGTCATGCTTCCGTTGCTTTCTTAAAAATTCAGGAAGATGGAACTTTATTGAAGAAGGATCATACATCATGTGGAGAAGGACCTTGTGATCTGACCATCGTCGATCACCATTATGTCGTGGTCGTTTGTCAAAAACAAGGACGTTTGGAAGTGATGTCTTTAGATGAAGAGAACCAGCGCTTAACCCCATTAAGAACAGGTTATCCAATTTATAGTCCGATATCCATTGCTCATTCTGATATCATCACAAGATAAACACAGGAGGTTGTCCTGTGTTTTTGTATTTTGATAGATAAATTAGTTTAGAAATGTCGTTTGCTATGGTATAATGAAACAGAAAATGAGGTGTAATCGATGAAAAAGAAAATGACGATCATATTATTAGGCTGCCTTCTTCTTTTGGTAGGAGGAACACTTTTTTTATTCCAACACTATACTGCTCCTGTTTCTTCAACCCATGAAGAAGTGATTTTTACAGTAGAATCAGGGGCTTCATTTAATGGAACATTAGCTGATTTAGAAGAACAGGGACTGATTAAAAATAAAACATTTGCTAAAATTTATGCAAAACTTCACGGCTTTAATGTCGTTAAAGCCAATACATATCAATTAGATAAATCGATGTCATTAAAAGAAATCCTAACCGTGATTGGCAGTGATTATCCTTTTGAATATCTTTTAAAATATCATTTTACTGTGATTGAGGGGTCTACCGTACCTCAAGTAGCAGCAACGATAGCGCAAAGTATGTCTATAGAAGTAGAAGATGTTTTATCC
>CANPGX010000178.1 GCA_947573745.1 uncultured Erysipelotrichaceae bacterium
CATTCATTCCAGTACCTGTATAAAGAAACTCTAGAGTATTCACTTGGGTTAATTTTTTATAATGAGAAGGCATCATTCGCAACATGACTTCTCCAAATGCCATAATTTTCATGACGATCACCTATAATTTTTCAATAATTTCTAATAAAGCTTGAATATCTTCTACCTTCGTTTTTCCCGTTTGAGGATCCACAATAGAAGTATAAACATGAGGAATAATTTTTTGAACGCCTGCCTCTAAAGCAATACGACATATTTCTTCAAAATTACTTAAATCAATTCCTCCGGTTGGTTCAAGCATGAAATTTTCTTTTGCACAAGCAAGACAAACCGCTTGATATTCTTCTTTTGTCGATAAGCCTTTCATTGGAAAAAACTTCACTGAACTACATCCCATGTCTTTCAACATTAAAATAGCACTCTCAATAGGAACAATAGCCGGTGCCTCTGAACAACTTAAAGGTCCCGTAGATATCTTGACCATGCCTGGTGTACCACTTGGTGAAATCAGCCCATTCACAACCGTCTCATTTTGTCCTAATAAAGCACGGGTATATCCGACACCTGTAAAGACTTGATTAACATGTTGTGGTTGAACTTCCTTAGAAATTTTAGCGACCATTTCCCATTGACGTGGATCACCTGCTCCTAATCCCACTGAGATAGCGTTATTCACAGCCTCTGCATAGTTCTTCATATCCTTAACAGCTTCTTCTACAGAAGCATAATTTTTGGATAATAAACCAATAAGAACATGTCCTTTAGCGGCTTCATAAACTTCTTTCGCATTTTCAAGGGAATTCGCTAGCACATTTAAGCAAATTTTATTTTGATAATAATTCGGTGTTTTTTTCATCATCTTACCCCCTTACTATTTGGATGATCTTATCACAGATCCATTGTAATTCTTCATCTGTTACGTCTCGAACATCAATTTCTATCTTTCCTTCATTGGCACGATAATCTCGTGTGTAAATACATAAGTCACCTTCTTTTAATCGTTTAGCTACCTCTAATGCTGACATAGATAATATACCTTCATCAAAACTTATTTCACTTCTCATGATTGCTCTACCCGCACCATCTTGCACACAACGTGCCTTTAAACCAGATACTGCATTGATCTGATCATTGAAATGAGATAACCTTTGGCTCTGTTCTTGTAACGTCAGTGGTTTTCTTGAAGCATATTTCTCTATGGCATAAGTTAATCCTAAAATACTTTCTTTGCCCACTTTCATCACACGACCAATACCCTGACTTTGCTTCTTGACTAAATCGATAAAATCTTTTTTACCAATGACTAATCCAGAAGTTGGCCCTTCTAAAGCTTTGGTTCCACTATAAATGACAGCATCAGCTCCCAAAGCAAGATATTTTTTTAAATCTTCTTCAGCAGCAGCATCAATAATAACCGGTATATGATAGTCATGCCCTAATGCGATAAAATCTTTCATATCTGGCATTCCCTTTTGAACACAATGATGCGATTTTACATAGACTAAGGCAGCCGTATTTTCGTTGATCTTCGCTTTAACATGCTCTAATGTACATGTATTCGCATAACCAGCTTCTACTACATGACCACCTCCCACGCTAATGGTCAATTCAATAGGAGTCCCATAATCTACATTATGTCCTTTACAAAGCACAATATCTCTATGCACATTCTCTGGGTGATGAATATCTAAGATATACTTGAGTTTTCCTTGCGATACGCAAGCGGCAATACATTGGGCAATACCACCAGAAGCACTATTGACAATATAAGCCGCTTCCACATCCAAACAAGAAGCTATAAATTGTCCTGTTTGATCAAGCAAATCTTTAATTTCAAAAAACTGCTGTGCCCCCATCATCATATGTTGACAAACATCCTCTTTAACACGCGATCCTCCTAAGATCGTCATTTTACCAGAAGCATTGATAACATGATGAACATGATATTTTTGATAAATGTTTTCCATAAAATCCCCCCTAAAGTTGGATATACTGATTTCTTAAAATAACTGCAACAGGTTGAATGTATCGACGAAGCATCACTTTTTTACCTTTAGAATCAACAACTTCTTTAGGTTCTTCAATGATTTTAAAAATGGTAAAATCTCCGCAATATCCTTTTTCCATTCTTCCTCGTGAAGAAAGATGAAACATTTCTGCAGGATGTGAAGTCACCGCTTCAATGACATCTTCTAGACTATATCCACGATCTAATAGTTTTGACATCGTCACAGATAAACTATAGACAGGTCCATTTTGACGATTTCGATGATAAATATCACTACTAATACTATATACTTTAATACCATGAGCATTAGCTATATCTAAAACATCAAAAGAGAAACTATCACTACCGTGTCCTAAATCAAAGAAAACACCTCTTTGTTGAGCCTCAAAAACACATGGTTTGATTTTGCCATCTTTCGTGATAATACCATTGGTCTTAGGATTAAAAATATGTGTGACAACATCTTTAGGACGTACATTTTCTAAAACTGTTTCAATTTTAGAAGGATCACCGCCAATGTGTACCATGAGCGGTAATTGCACTTGATCAGCTATTTTTAAAGCTTCAAATAATGGTTTATCACCACTATCCTTAACAACACTTTGGCTCATTCTTGCTTTAACACCGATAATAAAACGTGGATATTTCTGACACATTTTTATAAATGCCTCATGATCAATATTATCCATATTCGATAATTCATCTTGTGCATAGATTCCTGTTTTTGAAATATTTAACAATGAGTAAACATGTGTTTTACAATTTTTTATGCTGTTAAAGAATTCTTCTATATTATCGGCACCTGCTGTTCCAGCATCAATCACCGTTGTAATACCTTGATGATATCCAATCTCTTCACAATTATCTGAATAAATTTTAAATTTCTCAAAACAATGAGTATGACAATCAATCCATCCAGCACTGATATAACAATCCTCTTCTAGTTCAATTAAATGCATATTTTCTTCTGCCTGAATAAAAGAAGCAATCTCTTCAATATGTCCATTTCTTACAAGAATATCTTTTTTATTGCCATCAATTGATCTTGCATTCTTAATCAGCAAATCTTCCATTTTTGCATCTCCTATCTTTATATATTTTTTAATCATTATAATTTTTTATATTATTCATTATAACTTTTATTTTGAGTATAATTATGCTAAGATAAAGATATAAACATATCTTTATTTTTTTATGATAACAGAAAGGGGCTTA
>CANPGX010000179.1 GCA_947573745.1 uncultured Erysipelotrichaceae bacterium
TTAAAACCACAAAATATTTTAGTAACAGATAGTGGCCAGGCTAAAATTGCTGATTTTGGAATAGCCTCTGTTCAATCGCTTTCCCAAGTGACTAAAGCAGACACGATCATGGGATCATTACATTACTTAGCACCTGAAGTTGTTCGTGGTGAAAAAGCAACAACACAAAGTGATATCTATTCATTAGGTATTGTTCTTTATGAATTATTAAGAGGTGATGTGCCATTTAAGGGCGAAGTACCTGTTAATATTGCTCTTAAACATATGCGTGAAGAAATTCCTAGCATTCGTGAGTTTAATCCAACGATTCCCCAATCTTTAGAAAATGTTATTATTAAGGCTACAGCGAAGAATTTAAAAGACCGTTATCATACTTGTGAAGAAATGTTGGCAGATTTAGAAAGTTGTCTAAAACGCGACCATGAAGAAAAACTGGTTTTTGATTATATTGAGGATAATGAACCGACAATTATTGCTCAATCAGAAAAAACAGTATCTGAAGAGGAGAAGCCCCCTTTAGATAAAGATAAACTTAAAAAGAATTTGCGTCTAGTGGCTTATGTTTTTATGGCGTTAGCCTCTCTTGGAATTATCATTTTGTTGTATTTTGGTTACTATTCGCCTAAACAAAAAATGACAACTGTACCTAATATTTTAAATATGACTTATGATGAAGCTAAAGTGGAGTTAGAAAAGCATGATTTAGTCTTAGATTCTGTGACATCATTTAAACCAAGTGATCAATATGAAAAAGATCTTATTATGGAGTGTGAGCCTGGAATTAATAAAGAGATTGCCAAGGGTTCTGTTGTCAAGGTGGTCATTTCTTCTGGTCCAATGATTGAGATAAGAAATTATGTTGGTGAAAAGATAGAGACTATAAAAAATGAACTTGGCATACTAGGAATCAGTGTTAAAGTTGTTGAAGTGGAATCAGAAGAAGAAGTGGGAATGATTATTAAACAAAGTCGTGATCCTGGGACAACGATTGATCCAAATTCAACTTATAAAGAAATCACGTTGACTGTATCTAAGGGCCTAAAAATTATTGTGCCAAATGTCGTTAATAAAAATATTGATGAAGCAAAAAAAGAATTGGAAGCATTAGGTTTTAATGTATCTTTAGAAGTATTGAGTGCACCAACGACGCGAGAAGAAATTTTAGAGGTTGCTGGAAAATTAAATCGCGTTATTGAACAGTCTATTGAAGCTTATACTGAAGTTACTAAAAAAGATGAATTAATTATTTTAAAATACTATGATCGTGTACCAGATTTACCAGCTATTGATCCAGAAGGACCTGGTGGTATGGATGGAGAGATTATAGAAGACTAGTGAAAAGAGGAAAATCATGATAAAAGTTGGAAGGATCATCAAGGCTTTAGCAGGATTCTATGATGTAGCTTTAGAAAATGACATCATACAATGTAAAGCACGAGGTAAATTTAGGAAAGAAGATATTAAGCCATTAGTTGGAGATTGGGTATCTATTGAAATTCTTCCTCAAAACAAAGGATATATATTGGATATTCAACCGCGTAAAAATTGTTTAATACGTCCTTTGATTGCCAATATTGATCAAGCTATTCTTGTGTTTTCTTGTAAAGAACCAGATTTTTCTTCTTTACTTTTAGATCGTTTTTTAGCTGTGATTGAAAGTCAAGCAATTCAACCGATTATTTGTATTTCAAAAATGGATCTTGTTGATGAGAATGATCCTATTTTTGATATGATTTTTCAATATCGTAAAGCTGGATATGCTGTCTATCCATTTTCCAGCTATAAAGAAATGGGAACTGATATTTTTGAAACTTTATTTGATGGGAAAATTAGTGTTGTAACGGGGCAGAGTGGTGTGGGAAAGTCGAGCTTATTTAATAGACTTAATCATGAACTATCTCTTGAAACGCAAGAAATATCTAAGGCTTTAGGACGAGGAAAGCATACAACACGTCATGTGGAACTGATTCCTTTTAAGCATGGGTGGGTTGCTGATACGCCTGGCTTTTCTTCATTAGAAATAACTTTAACCCCCCTTGAATTATCACAATCATACCATGATTTTAAAGATTACAGCGCTTTGTGTCGTTTTCGTGGATGCTTGCATGATCAAGAACCAGGCTGTATGGTGAAAAAGAAGGTAGAAATGCATCAAATAAGTCAGGACAGATATCAACATTATCTTCAATTTTTAAATGAGGCGCGTCATCGCAAGCCCAAATATTGAGGTAGGTGAAAGTATGAAAATTGGTTTATATGGTTCTGCTGTTTTTTGCCAGGTACAAGATCCATCCATTCCTTTTATTGCTATTGATGGTGGGTTAGCTCATTTACAAAAACTTCATATTCAACCTATTTTGGCCATTGGGGATTTTGATTCTTTGCAGAATTGGCAATTGTTAGATGGCATTCCTTATGAAGTCTTACCTAAAATGAAAGATGATACAGACCTTGAAGTCGCCATAAAGCGTGCTATTGAAAAGGGATATGATGACATTGAAGTATATGGTGTTACAGGTAAACGATTAGATCATTTTATTGTAGCTTTGCGTTTATTGGTGCGTTATAGGCAAGTTAAGATAACACTTTATGATGATTTTAATCAGATAAGTTTATTAAAAAGCGGTCAACATGATATTTCTAAAAATGAATATCCGTATATCTCATTTTTTAGTGTACAGGAAGCTATCTTAACGCTTCAAAATGTACGTTATCCATTAGATCATTATCATTTAAAATATGAGGATGGGTTATGTGTTTCAAATGAGATTCTTGAAAGAGCTTATGTAGAAAATGTTGGAGATATCATCATGATTCGCTCACGAGATACTTTTAAATAAGTTTTTTAGAGAATTATATGAATGATTTGATAGTCAAAGACACGCCAGTGAATGGAATTTTATTTCTAGGATAAAATAGAAATAGCTAGGCTATCCTGAGTGTCTTTTTAATTATAATATATTTTTAGCACTCTTTTATTGACAGTGCTAAAAATGGTGATATAATAATGTTAGCATGATGAATAGACATGCAAAGGAGGGGTTGAAATGAACGGAAATGAAATGACTTATAAAGTTCAAGAAGCTATTGCTTCAGGAAGTCAATTGGCTATGGATAAAAAACATCCAGTTGTTGACATTGAACATATTTTATGGGCCTTAATGAATGATTCTAGTGGAACATGGGGCCATATCATGGATAAGTTAAACATTGATCATTC
>CANPGX010000180.1 GCA_947573745.1 uncultured Erysipelotrichaceae bacterium
CACCTGTTCAAATAGACTATGGTGATCCAGGAACAACAAAGGATAGAAGATGGATCCATTATAGAAATGCTGATGGCACAAGAGGTAAGATGAGACAGTTTGAAAAATTACCTGAAGGCGCTAAGTATGAATTATTTGATGATATCAGATATACCAATCATACGGCTATCGATTTCTATCATAGATGGGAAGAAGATTTAGAATTATTTGCTGAATTAGGATTTACAACTTTTAATACAACAGTATCTTGGGCTAGAATTTATCCTCATGGTATAGAGGGTGGCATTAACCAAGAAGGGGTAGAATTTTATCGTCAGGTCTTTAAAAAAGCTGTAGAACTTGGTATGGATCCAGTCATTACATTATATAAATATGATGAACCTGTTTATTTTGAGGAAACATATGGTGGATGGTCTAATAGAGAGATGATTCATCAATTTGTTGAATTTGCTAAGGTATGTTTTAGAGAATATAAAGACTATGTTAATAAATGGTTGACCTTTAATGAAATCAACATCTTATTACATTTTGAAGGTAAAGATGGTGCCCAAACTTCATTTACTGAACTTCATAACCAAATGGTAGCTTCAGCAAAAGCTGTTATTGCAGCCCATGAAATTGATCCAGATATTAAAGTGGGATGTATGATTGCTGGATATTGTTGCTATCCATATACTTGTGATCCACAAGATGTTCTTGCAGCTTATAAATCTTTCCAAAGTAACTTTGGTTATTGTGCTGATACGATGATCAGAGGATATTATCCAAATTATGCAACACGTATCTGGAAAGAAAGAAATGTCGTATTAGAGATTAGTGAAGAAGATAAGAAAACTTTATTAGAAGGTAAATCTGATTTCTTGGCTTATTCTTATTATATGTCACATGTCATGACAACACATTCTGATGCTGAAGCATTGGATGGTGCAGGTATTGTAGCTAAAATTAGAAACCCATATATCGGTGCTAGTGATTGGGGTTGGCAAATTGATTCTACAGGTTATGAATATTTCTTACACTTTATGTATGATAGATATCAGGTACCAATTTTCGATGTTGAAAATGGTTTAGGTGCCTTTGATAAAGTTGAAGAAGATGGTAGCATTCATGATGACTATAGAATCAATTATCATAGAGATCATATCAGAAGCTTAATGAAAGCAAGAGAAGAAGGTGTTGATATCTTTGGATATACTTCTTGGGCACCTATCGATTTAGTATCCTTTACCACAGGACAAATGGATAAACGTTATGGTTTTATCTATGTTGATATGAATGATGAAGGTGTTGGTGATTTACATCGTGCTAAAAAAGATTCATTCTATTGGTATAAAAAAGTCATTGCTTCGGATGGAAAAGATTTAGATTAAAAGAAAACGGTTCATCTAGTAACATTCTTTTACTTATAGGAATTTAGATATCTTATATTTTATAGGAAATAAATTATCATAGAAGATATATTTGGTAAAAATATGTTCGTCTATATCTATTGAATCACATAGGCTGAATTAGTCATGCATTATTTGTTTTAATGTATGGCTGACTCAGCTATTTTTTATAAGGAATTAAGTATAATATTGTGTTTTTATGTTAAAGTAGATATGTAAAAAGAGGTTATCATGATAAATATTTGAATAAGAATAAAAATGATAAAGAAAAAGATCTTTATAAAGAAGTATAATAAAGATAAAGAGGGTGGTAAATATGAGAGAATCCATAAAACAAGTCATTGATGTTTTAATTGAAAAGGATGATTATATTTCAACAAAAGAACTATCTCATCAATTAAATTATTCAGTTCGCTATATCAATCAAATTATTGAAGAGATAAGTGATCAACCTTATCATAAAGTTTTTAGTATTCATTACGAACAGAAAAAGGGCTATAAATTAATGATTCTTGATCAAAGAGAATTAGAAAGATTATTAAATATTGAAAAAGAGCATATTGAAGTTGAAAAGAATGTTTTAAAATTACTGATAGATTGTAATGATTATATTAAAATAGAAGATATTGCAGAATATTTTTATATGAGTCGTTCTACCATGGATAGAATGATAAAAAATGTAAAAGCCATATGCGCAAAATATAATTTAGAAATTCATTCTAGACCAAAATATGGAATAAGAGTCGTAGGCACTGAAATGAATAAAAGGTTATGTAGTGCACATTTGAGTGATGTCAAAGATATTTCTAGTGAAGAAATTAAAAAGATTCAAGAAATTCTTTATGATGTCTTAAAAGACTTTGATTATCCAATGACAGACCTTCATTTTAATAATTTGGTTTATCACTTATTTATTCTTTTGAAAAGAATTCAGTCAGGATATGAACTATTAGAAGAAATAAAACTTAAAAAAGAGTATAAAATTCAAAGAGAAATTGCAAATCGCTTGATATTGAAACTAGAAAATTATTTTCATATCATCATTCCTTCTTTTGAGCATCATTATATAGTATTGCATCTTTTAGGAAAACAAATGATGAATCGAAATCAAGAAATATCAAAAGATATTTTTGAACTGGCGGACTTAATTCTTGAAAGAATATATTGTGAACAGTCTATTGATTTACGTAAAGATTTTGATTTACATATATCTATGTGTTTACATTTACAACCCTTGCTTTACCGTTTAAAATATCATTTTAATCAAAAAAATCCAATGATTGATAGGATAAAACGTGAAATGTCTCAAGGCTATGAATTGGCTATTACAGCAAAGCAAGTTATCAAAGAGGTATATCATTTGGATATGAATGAGGATGAAATAGCTTTTTTAGCTATGCATTTTCATTTATCGTTAATGAAACATAAAAATGATGAACAAAAGATGAAATTCCTTGTTATTTGTTCTACAGGAAGAGGAACAGCAAGATTTCTTTTATATAAACTGATGGAAAAATATAATATCCCGCAAGAAAACATTATCCTCTCTTCTATTATTCAAATGAGAAACATGGATCTAACACCTTTTTCATGTGTCATTACAACAGTGCCTATTACTTTTGATATATCTATACCTATTATCCAAGTGAGTCCTTTTATGGATGAAAAGAGCATGCATAAAATTGGAAGTTTTATCCAAAAAAACTACGGGAGTGATAGCTCTGATGATGTATACAAAGAAGAATTACTGTTTTTTAATCAAGATTTAAAAACAAAACAGGATGTTCTACAATATATTGTAGAACAAATCCATTTTCATTATCCA
>CANPGX010000181.1 GCA_947573745.1 uncultured Erysipelotrichaceae bacterium
TGAATATCCCTTTCTACTTAGCTTGCTCTTCTAGATATTTCGCAATACTCTGAGCAGCAATAGCCCCATCATTACTGGCAGTAACGACCTGACGAAGAACTTTCGAACGGACATCTCCTGCGCCATAAATACCCGGAACATCTGTAGACATATCTTCATGAGTGACAAGATAGCCTTGCTTATCCAAAATATTAAGCTGCTTGGCAAAACCTGTGATGGGATCTAAACCGATAAATGGAAAAATTCCTTGTGTTTCAAGACACGTCAATGCCCCTGTCTGACTATCTTGAATCGTTAAACCTGTCACACTGTTTTCATCACCTTCAACACGATATGGCTTTTTTTGAAGATGAATTTCAATATTCTCTTTTTCCTTAACACGATTCACCAGCAAAGCATCAGCTCTAAAAACATCCCTACGAACAATAAGATGTACATGACTAGCCAATGTCGACAAATAAAGCGCTTCTTCTAAAGCCGAATTACCGCCACCAATCACACAAACAGTTTCATTTTTAAAGAAAGGTCCATCGCATACTGCACAATAGGAAACACCCATTCCTGTATAACGTTCTTCATTTTCAATATTCATCTTACGTTCCATCGTTCCTGAAGCAATTAAAACAGTCTTAGCTTGGTAAGTCTGACTTTCACAGATAACTTCTTGATAATGTTCCTGATGAATGATTTCTTTAACTTCATCCATATGATAATCTGGTTG
Organism: uncultured Erysipelotrichaceae bacterium; assembly: GCA_947573745.1. Classification (GTDB taxonomy): domain Bacteria; phylum Bacillota_I; class Bacilli_A; order Erysipelotrichales; family Coprobacillaceae; genus CANPGX01. The sequence continues at coordinate 722 of CANPGX010000181.1, forward strand.
ATAACTTGAAGCATGCTCAAACATACGATTAGACAAATCAAAACCAGAGATATGGGTATCTCCTGGCCAGTTTTCAATTTCAGCCGTGACCATCATTTTTCCTCCTGGCACACCTTTTTCAATAAGACATGTTTTTAAGCCAAGGCGTCCAGCATAAATGGTCGCACTCAATCCTGCTGGTCCTGCACCAATAATTAATAAATCATACATGATCATTTCTCCTTTCTTCTTCCTGTTTTTCTAAAGACTTCACGATAGGAATCAAGTCCTTCATAGTGTCAATTAAACCATCTGGATGAAGCTCCTTTAATGCTTGATATCCCTTAGGAGACCATTTGACCCCTACAGTATAAATTCCTGCACGTTTTCCTGCCTGAATATCACTGACATTATCCCCAATCATGATCCCTTTTGAACACTCTAACATCGATAAAGCTTTAAAAATACCTTCTGGGTCAGGTTTTGTTTGCTTAACAGCATCCATACCCACCACGATATCAAAATAAGATTGTAAATCAAAAACATCTAAGCCCACATTGGCAGCCACTAAAAGCTTTGTTGTGACAATAGCCATAGGATAACCTTCTTTTTTAAAATAATCTAATGTTTCTCTTACTGTCGGATAAACACTGGCATATTGCTCATGTGAGGTATGATTAAAAGCATGGTATGCCTTAATGAGCTCATCGATTTGGTCCTCAGGAAAAAAGCGAAGAAAAGAAGCTCTTAGTGAAGGTCCTAAAAATGATAACAAGGTCTCCTGATCCAAGACAATATCGGGACGATAAAGTCTAAAAACATGTTTAAAGGACTCAAAGATCAAAGTATCCGTATTCAGTATTGTCCCATCTAAATCAAAAAGTAAAGCTAATTTCTTTTGCATATACTCTCCTTCCTACAAATAAGGTCTTTTTATTTTTTCTCCATAACGATAAACATAGTATAATCCAGCAACACCAAAAATAAAGAAAACCACTGCCGTTAACATCGACATTCTCAGTCCAAATAAAAGTAATGGATCTGTTCTTAACATTTCAATAAAGAATCTTACTATACCATACCATACAAAATAAGCAAAAAATTGAGCCCCTTTTTTCTTTTGAAAATAATGAAAACCAATCACGATGATCAAAAAACCCACCACATTTAAAAGGCTCTCATAAAGAAAGGTTGGATGATAATAAACCCCTTGAATACACATTCCATCAATCACAAACTGAGGTAAATGTAAGGAGGCTAAAAATTCTCTTGTGGTGATAGGACCATGGGCTTCTTGATTAATAAAGTTTCCCCATCTTCCTATCGCCTGACAAAGTAACATACAAGGCATGATCACATCGGCTGCTTCTGGAATTGAAATATGCTTTTTTTTCATATAATAAACAGAATACAATAAACCAGCAATCACACCGCCTTGAATCGCTAAACCACCTTCCCAAATTTTAAAAATACTTAATGGATGATTTAAATAATAAGTATTGCCTACAAAAAGAACATACCATATTCTTCCGCCTAATATTCCTACAAAAAAAGTATTGATAATATAATCCGATAACTCAACATCTTTTTTAGAATAACCTATTTTTTGAAAACGATATTGCACTAAATAATAAGCTACTATGGCTGAAATAAGATAAAACATGGCATACCATTGAATCGAGAAAGGCCCTATTTGAATGAATGTTTTCGCATCTGGGAAAAGACTCATGAATGTTGTCCTCCTTTATTCTTATCAATATTTTTAAGAATACGGTCAACAAATTCTTTATTACTATCGAAACCAAGATCTTTTAAACGTGTATTCATGACAGCTGCCTCAATCACGGCTGACATACTTCTTCCCCCCATCACTGGCACAACAACCTTAGGGATAGATATGCCCAAAATATCCTGTGAAACATTATTATCTTCAAATCCAATACGCGTATATTCACGACTAGGTACCCAACGTTCTAACTGAATAATCAATTCCACACTTAATTTATCCAAAATAGAACCGACACCAAACATTTTGACAATATCGATAACACCAATACCACGAATCTCTAAAAGATTAGATAAGACATCTGGTGATTTACCCTCGATTTCCTGACCCACATGACACAATTCAATGGCATCATCAGCGACCAATTGATGTCCACGTTTAATCAGTTCCAAAGCAATCTCGCTCTTACCGATACCACTTTCACCAGTAATCAAAACACCCTTACCATAAATAGACATAAAAACACCCTGCATCAATGTTTCAGGTGCCATTGAACGTTCTAAAATTGACGACATTTCAAAAGAAATACGTCCTGTTGCCTGTGGTGTTAAGAAAATAGGACAATTTTTGGTCTGAGCAATCATCCTTAAGATTTCTGGGCACGGATTTCCTTTTGAAATAACGATCATAGGAACATGTCCATCAATAATTTCATTAAAACGAAGACGTTGTTGTTCTTCATTCATTTCCTGAATAAAAGCCATTTCTTTAGAGCCAAACAAGAAG
>CANPGX010000182.1 GCA_947573745.1 uncultured Erysipelotrichaceae bacterium
TTTATATTTATTTAAATCAAGAAGATAAAGAAAAAGTGATAGCACAATTACAGCAAGTTTTTGGAATCTATTCATTTTCTGTAGTTTATAAAGTTAAAACAGAAATCGATGCACTTTGTCAAGCAGCGTTAAGTATTTTAGAAAAGGAAGATCGTTCCTTAACTTTTAAAATTGATACCAAGCGTTCTTATAAGGATTTTGATATGCAAAGCCATGATATTAATGTAGCGGTTGCTTCGTATTTATTTCATCATACGGAGCATCCTATTTCTGTGGATGTGCATCAACCACAATTAAAAATTCATATTGAGATCCGTAAAGGCGATAGTTATGTTTTTAGTGAAACGATTAAAGGTGCTGGTGGTTATCCAGTAGGCATTGGTGGTAAAGCTTTGTTGATGCTTTCTGGTGGTATTGATTCACCAGTAGCTGGTTATTTAACCCTTAAGCGTGGTGTGGCTATTGAATGTATTCATTATGCTTCACCACCTTATACAAGTGAACGTGCAAGAGAAAAAGTTTTATCTTTAGTTAAAGCATTATGTCCTTATGCCCAAGGAGAAATCATTGTGCATATCGTTCCTTTTACAGATTTACAATTAGCCATTTATGAACATTGTGAAGAAAGTTATGCTATTACGATCATGCGACGTATGATGTATCGTATTGCGCAAGAGGTCGCCAAAAGAAGAGATTGCTTAGTGATCAGTAATGGAGAAAGCATTGGTCAAGTAGCAAGCCAGACATTACATAGTATGCAAGTCATTAATGAGGTCATTTCATTACCCGTTATTCGTCCTGTGGCTTGTTTAGATAAATTAGAGATCATTGATATTGCGAAAAAAATTCATACCTATGATCTTTCAATACAACCTTATGAAGATTGTTGTACGATCTTCACACCTAAACAACCTGTGACCAAACCAAGAAGTGATAAGGCTAAATTTTTTGAAGATCAATTTGATTATGTATCTATGATAGAGGATTGTTTGAATCGGTTAGAAACTTTGACGATATCATTGAATCAAGCTGATAATGAAGATTTATTTTAAAAAATAAAAAATTTAAAAAAATAGGCATATTCATGTTACTCCTGTACACAATAATCTTGTCAGGAGGTGAGATTCATGAATAACTTCGATAGTAAAAGTAAGTTAGTTGTACCTGGGGCTCAGGCAGCAATTGACCAAATGAAATACGAAATCGCAAATGAATTTGGTGTTAACTTAGGTCCAGATGCAACATCAAGAGCAAACGGTTCAGTAGGTGGAGAAATTACTAAACGTTTAGTCGCAATGGGACAAAGTCAAATGTCTCAAAAAGGCTATGGTCAATCTAAATAATTCTTCATATATGATGTAAGACGTACATAATTGTACGTCTTATTTTTTTATTCTCTTTCTATACATAATGTCATTAAAATTTAAACTATGAAATCAATCCTTAGTATGATAGAATTTTTACATTGATGATAAAGCGAGGTGTTTTTATGAAAGCAAAAATACATTTGGAAAAAGAATTTATACATATGGTAGGGTTGATTGCGATTCCTATAGCTTTACAGCAACTTGTAGAAACGTTTGTTTCTTTGGCTGATTCAGTGATGGTTTCGCAATATAGTTCAATAGGTGTAAGTTCAGTGCAGGTGGCTAGTCAATGGGAAAATATTGCCGCTTTATTATCGTTTGGTATTTGTTCTGGTGTGGGTATTTATATATCTCAATTTTATGGGGCACATAAGTATAAAGAATTAAAAAAATCATTTAGTATGATGTTACTTTTTAGTGTTTTAGCTTCTTTACCTTTTGTTGTAGCGGGGCTATGTATCCCTGATATGATTTGTGGTTTTTTTATTAAAGACACACAAGTCATTCTGGGCGCAAGAAGTTATTTGATGATCACATCACTCAGTTATATTTTTATCATGATTTCTTATGCTTTTAATTATGCCCTTAGATGTATTGGGTTAACACGTATTCCTATGCTTATTAGTGGTTTTACGGTGATTTTGAATTGTATTCTTAATTATTTCTTTATTTTTGGTGTTGGCTTTTTTCCTGAATGGGGTATCTTTGGAGCTGGTGTAGCTTCATTATTCTCAAGAGCTTTAGGGAGTTTATTATATTTTATATATTCATTGATGACCCATCAAGTTTATTTAGAGGACCATTTAAGAAACATTTTTAAGATAGATATGACTTTTATTAAACCGATGGTTAAACGTGTTTGGCCTTCCATGGTCAACGAATTTTTATTTGGTATTGGGATGAGTTTATTTGTTAAGGCATATGCTTTATTAGGCGCACAAGCTTTGACAGGTGTTTCCATTGCGGAACGTATCGCTAATATTTTTAATGTCGTTATTTGGGGATTAGTGAGTGCTGTGCAGGCCATTGTAGGGGCAAAATTAGGCGCTGGTGATATTGAAATGGCAAAGGAGTATTCTAAGAAGTTTATGGTTTTAGGATTCATTGCCTCTGTCTTTTTAGGTGGTTTACTGTTTAGTTTATCTTATCCTATTGTCTATGGTCTTTATCCAAATGAACCTAATGATGTTAAAGCGAGTGCTATGGCTATTTTATGGGTATTTTCGTTTAAGATTTTTTTGCGTATGTTTAATTCTATTTTCTTTGGTTTTCTAAGAGCTGGTGGGGATACAAAAGTCATCGCAATATTAGATTCAGGTCTTTTATATGGTGTGGGTTTACCGTTAGCCTTTTTATGTTTAGGCGTATGGCATTTAGATATTCGTTTAGCTATTTTTATGATTCAATTGGAGCAAGTTATTCGTATTATTTTAGCTTATCATCGTTATCGTAGTGGTCAGTGGTTAAAAAATGTGACAAAGGAAGTTTAAATCTATTGTTTTAAACACATAAATTTTGTAAAATAGTAACGTATATTTAAGGAGTAATGAAATTTATGGTTAAAGTTATGGCGGTGAATGCCGGCAGTTCATCTTTAAAATTCCAATTATTTAATATGCCTAGTGAAGAAGTCATCACATCTGGTGTGGTTGAAAGAATTGGTTTTGAAGATGCCATTTTTACAATTAAATTTAATGGTGAAAAAAAGACAGTCACGACATCTATTAAAGATCATGGTGTAGCGGTTCAATTATTATTGAATGCTTTAGTAGATGAAGGTATTGTTAAAACATTATCTGAAATTAATGTTGTAGGACATCGTATTGTGCAAGGT
>CANPGX010000183.1 GCA_947573745.1 uncultured Erysipelotrichaceae bacterium
GGTAAACGATCAATCTTATCATAAGATTCTCCAGAAATGAAATAAATCTCTTTTTGATCTTCCTTCATACCATCGATGTACTCTTTTAGCGTGATCAAACCTTGTTTTTTACTTGAATAGAATAACAATAAATCTTGTAGCAATTCTTTATTCATACCATAGCTATTATAAATACCAAACTTCAACTGAAGTCCAAAGTTTTTCCAGAAGGCTTCATATTGATCGCGTTCATTTTTCAACATGTTTTCTAGTTCAGACTTAATTTTCTTCTCAATACGATCTGCAATAAGTTTTAATTGACGATCATGCTGAAGAATTTCTCGCGAAATATTTAATGATAGATCCTGTGAATCTACTAATCCTCTGACAAAACGGAAATGCTCTGGAATAAGATCACTGGCTTTATCCATGATAAAGACACCACGGCTATATAACTGTAATCCCTTTTCATAATCTTTAGAATAATAATTAAATGGTGTAGAAGAAGGAATAAATAGAAGTGATGAGAAAGAAATATTTCCTTCTACATTATAATGAATGACTTTCATTGGATCACTATAATCATTAAATTTATCTTTATAGAATTCATGATATTCTTCTTCTGTAATATCTTTTTTAGGTCGTTTCCATAAAGGGACCATGGAATTTAATGTTTTATTTTCAATAACGTCTTCATATTCATCTTTATCTTCTACTTTTCTTGAAGTTGTTATATCCATTTTAATAGGATAATGAACATAATCAGAATATTTTTTGACTAAGGATTGAATATGATATTCATCTAAATATTCATCATAATTTTCATCTTCTGTATTATCTTTTAGATGTAATTTAATGATGGTTCCATCATGGGCCATCGTTGTTTCAAAAATTTCGTAGCCTTCTTCACCCTCAGAAACCCATACGTAAGCTTGGTCATTTCCATAAGCTTTAGAAAGAACTTCGATTTTCTTAGCCACCATAAAAGCTGAATAAAAACCAACACCAAATTGACCAATAATATCGACATCATCCTGATGTTGATCTAAACCTTGTTTAAAAGCTAAAGAACCACTTTCAGCAATCGTTCCTAAATGCTGTTCTAGTTCTTCCTTGGTCATCCCGATACCATGATCTTCAATTGTTAAGATACGGTTTTCTTTATCTACAAAAAGTTGAATGCTGAGGTCTTCTCTTTGAATACCTTGAATATTTTCTGTTAAAGCCTTGTAGTATAATTTATCAGTAGCATCACTTGCATTCGAAATCAGTTCTCTTAAAAAGATTTCTTTATGTGTATAAATAGAATTGATCATAAGATCTAATAAACGTTTTGATTCTGCTTTAAATTGTATCTTTGCCATTTTTTATCCTCCTTAGCACTCCAATTAATTAAGTGCTAAAAATAATATACACCTTCTTTACTTTGATTTCAATAGGAAAAATAAAATCTTCTTAGCTCGTTTTATACAATCTTATGATAAATATAATATTTAGAAGATAAACATTGTATTTAAACGAATCTATTTCATAAAAAACTATACTTTTATCTTATTTGTGATAAAATAGAAATAAATTAATAAGGGGGAAAAAGAAATGACAGATACTAAATTATTAAATCAAGTCTATTCATGGCTAGAAGAACACCAAGATGATATTATTCATGATCTGATGGATATTTCTGCCATTGAAAGTGTCAGTGATGCTTCATTGGATGTAAAACCCTTTGGACAAAGCTGTCTTAATGTTTTAAAAGCTATGCTGGAAAAAGGAGAAAAAGCGGGCTTTGAAACACAAGATTATGATCATTATGTTGGTGGTATTCTTTATGATGCACATCAAAAAGAAGAAATTGGTATTTGGGGGCACTTAGATGTTGTTCCTGCTGGTGAAGGTTGGATGAGCGATCCTTATACCCCAACGCTCCGTGATGGTTTACTTTTTGGACGTGGTGTCGGTGATAATAAAAGTGGTTGTATTGCTGGCTTCTATATTCTACAAGCTTTTCGTGCACTGAATATTCCTTTACGTCACAATATCCATTTGTTTTTAGGAACCAATGAGGAAAAAGGCATGGCTGATGTTGAATATTATGTCTCTAAATATCCTGTGCCAAAATTCTCATTTGTACCAGATGGTGGTTTTCCTGGTGGTGGCGGAGAATTTGGTCGTTTAAGATACATTCTTCATTCAAATCAGGCTTTATCTGACGATTTTGTCGATGCTTATGCCGGAACAGTTTTTAATATCATTCCTAATAAAGCGACTGTCGTATTAAAAAAAGACACTCAGATTCAATATCAAGCATTACCTGAAACCTTTGATATTGAAGAAACACCACAAGGTATTCAAATTACAGCTCATGGTGTTTCTTGTCATGCAGCAGGTCCAGAACGTGGCGTCAATGCAATCCGCGTATTGACAGATGCACTTATTTCATTAAAAGGATTGAAGAAAGAAGATCAAGCGATCCTTGAATTTATCAATAACGTTAATCAAGATGCTTATGGTACTTTCTTAGGCTTTGCTAAAACAGATGATATCTCAGGACAAACCGTTTCTTCTGGAACAGTTTTACAATACCATGATGGTCATCTTTCACTGACCAATGATTGTCGTTATTGTGTCAGCGATCAAGGTGATCGTATCCGTTCTATCATTGAAGAAAAATGTCAACAATATCATTATTCTTTAGAGATTGCAGAAAACTCAAAACCTTATTACCTAGATAAAGAAGGTCCTATTGTTAAAACGGTAGAAAAGGTTTATCAAGATTATACGGGGCAAGAAGCCCATATCGTCATAGGTAAAGGTGGCACTTATGCTGGAAAAATTCCTAATGCCATGGCTACCGGTTCTGTTTATCGTGGTGATCTCGTAGCACCTGACTATATTTTACCTGGACATGGCGGGGCTCATCAACCTGATGAATTTATTCCTGTAAAAGCTATATTGAAGGCATCAAGATCTTAGCTACAATGATTCTTGCTGTAGATGAAGTGTTATAATGATTTGTATTCAATAACAAAAACAATAATGACCATGTAGACGTATTTCTACATGGTCATTTTCTTATATCTTTGTCATTTTAATTTAACTAAGATGATCTATTCCATTTTTAAATATTGGTTAAGTCTTCTCCATGAGATGCAATCACTTTTTTATACCAATAATATGATTTCTTTGGATAACGTGCTAATGTTCCAGTTCCATCATCAT
>CANPGX010000184.1 GCA_947573745.1 uncultured Erysipelotrichaceae bacterium
AATGTCTTTAATAGAAACACTTTTAAATCCTCTTTGGGTTTTTCTATTCCTTCATGAAAGTCCTAGTATATTTGCTTTCATAGGTGGAAGTATTGTTTTAGGAGCTATTATTTTAAATATATTATTTGATAAAAAAATCGCTACTTCTTAAACAGTAGCGATTTGTCTTTAATTAACGTCGAATAGATTGTGCCATCTTGAAATAAGTGTGACGTTTTCCACGAATGGCAATAGACAAAGTCATGATATTTTCAGGTAAAGACATACCACCCCAACCAGCATCACCAATATGTTGTATATCTGCACCGGAGCGTTTACTAGATAAAGCAAATTCACGAATCGTTCCTTCATCAGAACTTTCTTGACTTGTTCCTATGGCTGTTAATGATAAAGCACCTTTCTCTTTAATTAAAGCACATGCTTTTGTAACAGTTTCTTCTGATAGACCAGGAACCGTTCCACAAGCAGGCATCAAAATCACATCAGCTCCAGCTTCAATAAAGGCTTCAATAGATGGTAAATCAACAATAGGTTCATCAACACCTGCAGCATGCATCTTTCCAGCAATAATAAGACCACTAAAATATTGTTTTGCTATTTTGATCGTATCACAAATAGACTTATTGGTGACACCTGTTCCAGGATTACCAGTTAAACAAATAAAATTAAATCCTAATGCTTCAGCTTTCTTTAACGTCTCTACACTAGCTTGACGCCCCTTAGGAATTTCAATGCGTGTTTCCATCATTTCAACTTCGGTATCAATAGGCTCAAGATTGACACCAATAGGACGGCCTGTTAACTCAGTTAATAGCTTAATAGGGTCATCTGTTTCAGGTAAACCATTAATATGGGGATTAAAGCAATCAAAAGCATTGAGTAAAATCATATCTGAGCCAAATGCTGCAGCGACTTCAGCATTGGTCAGTCCATTCACTAAAGGGCCCGCAACCACAACTGTTTCTGTTAAAACAGTACGCCCTTCACTCGCAAGAATAGCTTGTTTCAATTCTTGTCCATTCATTTTTATGCCTTCACTAGGCATACAGCTTAATAAACGTTTCATATATATCTCCTTTTCTTCATCTTATCATCATTATACCCTATTTTGAATATAAAAAATAGAGTAGTTGCAAACTACTCCATCGCTTTCTTAAATTTAGGATACATGCCAATACGATCTGGGGTATGGACTGGCAATTGATATAAATCATGTCCCGGGAAATTATTTCCTTCAATCAATACAGGTCCATGCTCACTCATCGCAACATCCCATCCAACATAGGCCATTTGTGGAATGATCCTAGCACATTCATCAATCATCGATAACATCTCTTGCCAATAAGGAATTTGGAATCCTTTAATCGCAACCCCAGTAATAGGATGTACTTCATATAAGTTCTTCTTTTTATCAATGGCGGCATGTAAAATGATGCCTGTTTTTTCATCAACGGGACTTGTCATACCATCATTATTAAAATTATCTACAGACTTATGATAATTACCAATACGAATACCCGTATAAACAATATGGACTTTCCCTTTATTGAGAATGCTGACAACACGGATCGTATTAATAGAATCAGGATGCAGTGATGCCACCCTTTCATCTTGAACTAAGATTTCCTCAACAACACCTTTTTGTTGATGATATAAATAATCAACACATGCCTCTAAAGACGAAAAATCTCTTAAATGTAGTTTTTCTACACCATGGCCACAACTTTCATTAGATGGTTTAGCTATAAAGTCAGGATGTAAAGCAACCCAATCCATAATTTCCTGACGATTATCTTCTTTAAGATGTTTCCAGCTTCTTCCTAAATAAGCATCATAAACTTGATAAAACTCCTCTTTATTATCAAAAAAATGCCAATAATCCTTATCATCTAAATCAATCATCAATTGATTATTACGTCCTCTTGTAAGATAGGTATCTCTTTGTTCATCCGTCAAGTTATACATTTCATAAAGATCATAATCCATATAACCTGCACCATATTTGACAGCACATTCTCTCATATCATTAAAGATAGCTAAACGCGATTTTCCAGTTTTCTTGTGAATACTATGAATTTTATCGAACATTTGTTTATAATTCATTTTTAATACACGTTTCATTAAATACGATATCTTCATTTAACGCCACTCCTTTATGAACATTATAGCATCTTAACGATGACTTTGATATGTTTTTATTATACCACAGATAGATACTTCTCTATCATAAAAAAAGATAGAGATTTCTCTCTACCTTCATTTATCCTAAGTTTTCAACCATAGCCACGTAAGAGTCTTCTTTTAAAGAAGCACCACCTACTAATGCTCCATCAATATCCGGTTGTTCTAGCAATGCTTTTAAACCTTCTGGTTTAACTGAACCACCATATTGAATACGCACTTTATCGGCAACTTCTTGCCCAAACATTTGGCTGACCTGATCACGAATCATAGCACAAACATTTTGTGCAATTTCGTTGGTTGCGGTTTTTCCTGTACCAATAGCCCATACAGGTTCATAAGCAATAACTACTCTTTCCATACATGAAGCATGAACATCTTTGAAAGCTGCTTTTGTTTGTTCACGTACAACATTTTCTGTAATACCAGCTTCAAATTGATCCAATGTCTCACCAACACAAACGATAGGTGTCAATCCATGAGATAAGACTTGAATGGTTTTAGCATTCACTGTTTCATCTGTTTCTCCAAAATATTGTCTTCTTTCAGAGTGTCCTAAAATAACCCATTCAATGCCAATTTCTTTAAGCATTTCTACGCTAACCTCACCAGTATAAGCGCCACTATCTTTAAAATGTACATTTTCAGCAGCAATAATAAGGTTTTTAGCTTCTGCCTTAGATTTTTCTAATGCCAAATAAGGTGTAGCGACACCCCAAGTAGCACTTTCACTCACTTTTGGATCTACAGCTCGAATAAACGCAACAGCTTCAGCAATCGTCTTATTCATCTTCCAGTTTCCAACAATAATTGGTTTTCTCATGACTTATCTCCTTATTTATCATCAATAGCGGCAATACCAGGAAGCACTTTACCTTCCATATATTCTAGTGAAGCTCCGCCACCTGTTGAAATATGACTTACTTTATCTCCATAACCTAATTTCATTACTGCAGCAGCACT
>CANPGX010000185.1 GCA_947573745.1 uncultured Erysipelotrichaceae bacterium
AGATTTTCTCTAGCTACATATAAAGACGAAATATTATTGCACGTATCATAATATGTATTTTCAATAAGTTTAATCCCTGGATAATCTTTTTTTAATGTTTGAAAAGATTCTTTAAGATAACCCACAACCACATAAATTTCATAAATTCCTTGTTGGTGAAGAGCTTGAATGACCGTATCGATCATTCTCATACCATTGACATCAACGAGTGGTTTAGGAATAGTATCCGTAATTGGACGTAATCGACTCCCCTTACCGGCCGCCATAATAATGGCCTTATCTGCTTTATACATCACCTGTTCCTCCTTGTAATCGCTCTTTAACATAGCGATAATAATCTTTGGCATAGCGATATTGTCTTAAAGAATATTCACCAAATTCTACACCTAGTTGCGCCTTATATTCACACCAATTGCTCCATAATAAACCACAGATTGCAATATAAGCATAAATCTTTGTCCGTGTGGTCTCATCACATTGATCTTCAAAATAAATATTGATGAGTTGATCAATTTGTTCATGAGAATAAAGCGCATAAATACAAAACATCGCAATATCTACATGGGGATCCTGCATACTGGCATATTCCCAATCAATCAAGCGAATATCTTCTTTTCCTTGTGAATAAGAAAATAAGAAATTATCGGGTACTGCATCAATATGGGTAAGGGCCCAGTCTTTTTCAAGATGATCGATCCAAGTTTTTAATGAAAACACATGTTGCTTGGTTTGCTCATAATCTTGATAAATAGATGATTTTCCTAGCCACAAGGATTCATAGTAATTAATCTTTTCCCATAGATTAAATTCATGATCCACCTGTAAATGCAGTTGATGGAATGCTTTCAAACGTGCCATACACTTCTTCAAATCTTCTTGATCATCTAAACGACATACACGTGCACCTTCAATGTATTCTGTAATTTTATAGCCATTTTCGGGATTGATATAAAGAATATGATCACAAATATTTTTATCTTGAATGACTTGATACACGGCAGCTTCTTGTTGGCGATTAATCAACTGACTAGTACCTTCACCAGGAATACGCATAATATAAGAACGATTTTTCACGCTAAATAGAAAAGAGCGATTAGTCATCCCTTTTTTTAAAACACGAATATCATGAATTTCTTCTAGCCCTACGGATAAGCAACGGCTTATGATGTCTAATGCCTCAGATTTAAGATGATTGGAATGTTCATCTAATTCCCTCAATTGCTCATACGTATTCACTTCTAAAATATGCCCTGATGGTACTATTCGACCATAAGCGATCATCTTTTGATTTTCAAAAAGGGCATCTTCCCAATATGCATGATCTCCTTTTGGAGTAAGCATGATTTCTTCCATCTTTTTAATGATTTTTTGACATGTATCATCGGTGAGATAGCCTATGCCCATCATTTGTTGCGTTTCTTCTTTTTTTAAACACTGGACTAATTCTTTTTTACGATTCAAACGAATGTTCGAGTTATCTCCATGAAAGTCACCTACAAGATACCATGAATAAGCTTCATGATGATGAAACGGATTGACCATACAATAAATATCGCATGGAACAATATATGTATTATTTAATAATGATTTTGCTTTATATAGGGAATATAAATTATTTTTAGTAAGATATTGATCATTCACCAAGAGTTTAACCTGATATTGATCTATTAAATACTCATACATCTCTTTCATAAAACCCACAACGATCGTAATATCAAAAATACCTACTTCATGGAGTTGACGAATTAATCGTTCAATTAAACGCTCTTGTTTCACTTCCAATAAGCCTTTAGGATATTGTGTATTGATGGGTACCATACGCATACCAAATCCTGCCGCCAAAATCACCGCATTTTTAGGTTTATGTCGGTGAATATATTGTTTTCCCTTTTGACAAACATGATAAATATCATTAATATAAGAAGCTTTTTGTAAAGATTTTAAACATTTATTCACCATACCTAAAGAATAGCCTAATGCTTTAGCTATATCTCTTTGGGAATCGCCTTGATGCTCATATAAATATAAAAGTATATCCATTTCATAAACGTTCATGAAAATATTCCCCCTTTATTTTATGAACTGCTTTCAGTTTACACGTTTTTCGACAAATTAGCAAGAGATATCATCATATTATTTGTTTTTATCATTAAGTTTGGTAAAATATAGAAAGGAGGAATAAAAAATGAAAGATATCACATTAGTCGTTATGGCGGCTGGCATCGGTAGCCGTTTTGGTCAAGGTATTAAACAATTAGAACCTATGGGGCCTCATGGTGAAATTATTATGGATTACTCTATCTATGATGCTTTAGAAGCAGGGTTTAATAAAGTCGTTTTTGTCATCAGAAAAGATCTGGAAAAAGATTTTGATGATATCATCGGTCAACGTATGAAAAAGAAAGTCCGTGTTGAATATGCTTTTCAAGAACTTCATGATATTCCTAAGACATATCAAGAACGTTTTAAAGAACGTACAAAACCTTGGGGAACTGGGCAAGCTATTCTTGCTTGTAAAGATTTAGTTCATGAACCTTTCTTGGTGATTAATGCAGATGATTATTATGGCAAAGAAGCTTATCAAACAGCTTATCGTTATTTATCACAAGATCATGATCAGAAAAAATTGCCTATCAGTATGGTTGGCTTTGTCTTAAAAAACACGTTAAGTGATCATGGTGCTGTGACAAGAGGATTATGTCAAGTTGAAAATCATCAACTTGTTGATATCGTTGAAACGCACAACATTGAAAAGGTCAATCATCAAGCAGTCACTGAAGGTAAAGTGTTACCATTAGACACGGTTGTATCCATGAATATGTGGGGACTTTATCCAGAGTTCTTCTCTATTTTAGAAGCACGGTTTGAAACATTCTTATCTTCTTTAAAAGACAATGATCTTAAATCTGAATATTTATTGCCAACTATCATTGGGGATTTACTTCATGAACAAAAAGCAACTGTTGAAGTGCTCACCAGTCATGATCAATGGTTTGGTGTGACTTATCAAGAAGATAAGTACATGGTGAAAGAAAGTATCCAAAAATTGATTGCAGAAGGAAAATATCCTGAAAAATTATAAAGAAAAAGGGGTTGTAACGAGTAAGTAGTTTTTTACTGCTTATAAAGGTTACATCCC
>CANPGX010000186.1 GCA_947573745.1 uncultured Erysipelotrichaceae bacterium
TGCTCCGCCCTGTCCAGTGCCTGGGCTGCGGCCTGTTTTACCCGCTCCGGTATCACCTGTGACTAAAAATAATTCAGCTTCATTTAAACTTGAAAAATCAAGCACTTGTTTGTCTAAGTAAGGACCAAAAGCCTCAAGCTCTAATGTCTTAATTTTCATTGGCGTCCTCCTTCTCAAAATATTGCTTAAATAATATTTTTGTTTCTTCACTCATAGGTGTATCCATCAATTCCTCATAAAAAGAAGTAAATAAAGCTAAAGGACTTAAAGTTGCCATGTGTTTAAGCTCATGGTGTAATTTGCTTTTAGGTAGGGCGTTTAATTTTTTATAACTTAACCCTAATAAATGGCTGTAAACATCTCTGGCACGATCGGCAGCATTGACTTGCAAGGTTTCATCTAATAGTGTTAAGAAAACATATTGGTTGTTTTTAGGTTCTGCCAATAAATCGTTTAAGTAACCTTCTTTGACAATTAAATCGCGTTTGGCAACAACCGGTAAGGTTTCAACCCTAACCATGCCTTTATCTCTTAAATCAATCATCATCAAGCCTTTTTTCTGCTTCGCCTCATCTATGGATAAACGCAAAGGACTTCCGGCATAATAGATTTCTTTTTGATTAACGCGATGACAAGCATGAAGATGCCCTAAAGCGACATAATCCAAACCATCAAAACATTGCGGACTCACCCATTCAAGTCCTGCGACATCATCAACCCCCATGCCACCAATACAAGTCAGATGACCGATAAGGACATTGCGTTGACTAAAATCAAACTTTTGCCTAGCCATATATTCTTTCATTAAGCTATCTAAATTGATATGCTTATCCTCAATACCTAAAACAGCTTTCAATTCACTTTTAGTAAAATAAGGTAACATATAAAAATTCACATCGCCCTCATCATCTTGATAAGTAACTTTTTTTAACTGCTCTGTTATCTCTGTTACAATATGCAGCCCTTTTTTTTCTAAGATTCCACTGCCAAAGTTTAAACGCGAAGCACTGTCATGATTACCGCTAATTAAAAGCACTTTGACTTGGCACTCATTAACTAAACGCTCTAAAAATTCATTCAATAAATTAACGGCTTCGACACTTGGAATCGCTCGGTCATAGACATCACCGGCGATCATCACTAAATCAATAGCTTCTTTATGAATTGTTTCATAAATAGATTCAAATAAATATTGTTGATCATCAATTAACGAATAGCCGTAAAGCATTTTGCCGATATGTAAATCTGCTAAATGTAAAAGTTTCATTTGCTCACCTCAATTTCATAAATCCATAATCCATCTTCTGTCTGATATTCTGAATCTTGGACATCTTGGTCTAAATATTTTGTTATAATCGGTAATTTCTCTACCGTCTTTTGCGAAGCGATATTATGATAAGCGACACTGATTCTTAATTGGCGAAAGCCTTCATCATAAAGTAAGGGCATCAATAAACACAAACCTTGATAGGCATAATTGTGTCCTCGATACATTTCATCAATATGATAGCCGATATGTCCGCAATATTTTAATTGCTCATTCGTTCCATATCTAAAAACAATTCTTCCGACCTCAACATCATTATCCAAACAGATTGCATAAATGATGTAATCCCATGGAATCGTTTGATTCTTTTGAACATAAGTGTCTTTTTTCAGCTTCACTTTTCCCACCTCTGATTTTATTATAACACGCTTGCCTCTAACTTGCTATGAAGGTTGAAAAGATTTCGTATGTTTTACTTGCATACCACCTAAATCTTTGTTATGTTTAAAGTTAAGGAAAGGAGTATGTATATGAATACAGTCGCAAAATTTGAAAAAGTATCTTTTAAACAATATGCTAAAGATGTTGAAAAAGCTGATGAAATCTATGAAAATATTCAACTACCCCAACGTGCTACTAAAGGTAGTGCCGGTTACGACTTCTATATGCCTTATGATTTAACACTAGAACCGGGACAAACTGCTAAAATCCCGACAGGCATTCGAACTAAAATCGCTGACGGTTGGGTTCTATGCTTATTTCCAAGAAGCGGTTTAGGTTTTAAATACCGCCTCCAGCTCAATAATACAGTCGGTATTATCGATGCCGATTATTATCTTTCTGATAATGAAGGACATATCTTCGCTAAAATTACCAACGATTCTAATGAAGATAAAACATTAACCTTAAAACAAGGAGAAGGCTTTATGCAAGGAATTTTTATGCCTTTTGGTTTAGTTGAAGATGATAATGTCCAAACCATTCGCAACGGTGGATTTGGCAGTACAACTAAAAAAGGAGAATAGATTGATGTTAGAATATAAATTTGATACACAACTGTTGATTAGTGGCACCAATCTTTCAGAGGAAGCCATCAATGATTATATTACTCAAAATATTGAAAGTGACTGTCTTTTAGCGGTTGGTGATGATGAGTTGATTAAAATTCACTTCCACACCAATACACCTTGGAAAGTTTTGGAATATGGGGCAAGTTTAGGTGATATTTTCGATGTAGTGGTCGAAAACATGGAGCGTCAAGCTCAAGGCTTAAAAGGTTAGATATACAAAAAGTGGCTTACTTGTGTAAAGCCACTTTTTATAATGTTAAGCCATATAAATTATTTCAACCCAAAAGTCTTTTTTAGGAAGGTAAAACTTCCAAAATTTTCTTCACTGTATTTTCAATTGTTCCATTATTGTCTACGATGGCATCAGAAAAAAAGGCATATAAATTTTTTCGGGCTTCGTACAAATCTAAGATTTTCTCTTTTCCTTCTTTAAGTAAAGGACGCCCTTGAATATCCACACCGGCCATAATCTTATCCAAATCTCGCTGTAACCAAATCACAAACCCATTTTCTTTCAAATATAACATATTGATTGCCTTTAGGACAACCCCACCACCACATGAGAAAATCGTAGCTTCCCTATTTTTCAAAAGAAAACAAATCTCCGTTTCCTTTTCTCTGAAAAAAGGCTCACCTAAGCGAAACATCTCAGGGATACTCATTTTAAAATAATCCGTTAAATAGGCATCTAAATCAATTAACTCATAGGGTATTTTTTGGGCTAAGACTTGCGAAATCGTTGTTTTTCCACAGCCGGGCATACCTATCAAAACGATATTTTTCATTTTTCGATT